>URTN01000068.1 GCA_900550795.1 uncultured Mollicutes bacterium | reverse complement strand
TTTATCCAATTAGATTTAGCCGTATTTGATTTAATAAACAATTTATCTTTATTCTCTGGATCTATTTCAGGTTCAAAGACAAAACAAGAAAATTGCTTTTCTTTTTGACCATTTAGACCTATGACCCCAACAGGTGCTGAATCTAGATATATTAACGCACTAGGGAAAGACGAATCAATTTCTAGGGCACACCCATTATCCTCTATTCTTACAGGATAATTAACTCCTTTAAGATAATGACCCCGTGTAGTTAAATTCTCTTTTTCTATATAGGTTTCTTTTAATAATTTTGGATTTTTAAAATCAAAAGCCTTGCTTACCTTGCTAAATCCTTTAATGCTTAAATCATCGTTTAAAATAGATACTTCCTTTGCTTTTATTTTAGCTTTTAAATTCCTAACGTCTTCTTCTAGGAAATTAAAATATGAATGCAAAGATAAAGAGGCATATGTATCTTCCTTTGCTTTTATTTTGTATTGAATTAATATCTCTCCGTTTTCATTTACTTTATAGGTGACTATGTAGCTACAATGGTTCCCGTAGAAAGTATTTTCTTTGTCTAGACTTAATCTAAATTCTATTTCAAAATCATCTTCATTTATTGAATACGTATATTCAAATTCCATGAAAGAAATCGAATTATCTCCCCCGTGGCAGATAACCTTATTATTTAATTTATATCTCCCTGCGATTGGTCCAAGCGTCTTCCCGTAAAATCCTTTTGAATTAAGGAATAGGGATTTATCTAATGGAGAGAAAAACCATTCATGACCTTTATAAGAATATGAATAAATTGATGACCCGTTAGAGCAAAAACAAATCCTAAAATCATTCCCTTCATACGTGATGAAATCGGAATTAATTATCTTTTCAATATTTATAGACATGTCTTTAAATGGGATTGCTATTTATTTTTTTCTTCCCATTCCTTATCAGCTTCAGTAGTTACTTCTTTAATAACATCATATTCTTTAGGATCGTAGGGTCTAAGATTTGGCCTGACTAGATCATGTTGCCACTTGGTAAAATCCCAATCTTTTCCTTTACCCTTGTCATAGGCATTCCAAAGCCATTCCCAAGGTTCCCTAGTTTGTTGCTTGCCTGTTACAAATCCCCAGTTAAAGCAACCGATATTTTCTTTCTTGAAATATGGGAATAAATCAAAGACATCATTATGCCAAATCCTATGTAGCCATTCCGTATTAAACATAGGCCTATCATAAGTATCCATTAAGTATTGGTTGACTTTCATGCAGTCAGGAGATTTTAAATAACAATGATAAGAAATGACGTCAGACATTTCTAATGCCTTTATTTCGATTTCTTTATATGGCTTTAAAGTAGCTTCGTCATAACTCCAGCAACAAGCAGTCAAAGGTTGGCTTGGATTGATTTCCCTAGCAACTTCAAAAGCCTTTTCTAGATATGGAAATGACATCATGCCCCTTCTAGAATTGCCTGGTTCGTTATACATATCCCATAAAAAAACTCTTTTATCATCTTTGTGTTTGGTAATGATTTCTTTGATCATCTCATAAAATTTTTCTTCATATGGCTTTTCATCAATTAAGTTATATCCAGGAGCGTCCATGACTACATGGGGTGACTTTTTTCTTCCTCCGTGATAACCAAAATCAAAAGATTGGGGTCCATATACTGGCCAGGAATAATTTTGTTTTTGAACAACGCAGTCATTGCCAAAACAAATCATTACATAGATGGAATTCTTATGGGCAATTTCTAAAATCTCTTCGATATGGGACATATATGAATCATGTTGGTCAATATATATTTCTAGCTGCATCAGGATCCTAATCGCATTAAATCCCCAAGAATGTGCTAAAGCAAGTTCTCTTTCGATGGTTTCCTTTTGGTTTTCCCATCCCCACTCCTGATAAAATTCAATTCTGTGGTTTGCAGTTGAAGGAACATAATTAAATCCTCTTATCCAAGGATATTTGCTATACCACTGCTTTGCTTTTTCTTTGCTCCATTTTCCCATTTTCATTTCCTCTTGGTAAGATTTTCCTTATTTTGGCTTATTTTATAAAGACTAAATAGAATGAATATTTACTAAAATTATTTGGCTAAACTTTATTTTTTCCTTCTAAAAGTTTATATTGAAAAACGTGATACAGGTATTAGTAGAAGAAAGATATAGGGATAACATTAGGTTTAACGACGCTTTTGAAGGTTTTAAAAGTGCAGTTCTAGCTAGAAAAGAATCCTATATAATTCTAAAAAACAAAAAGGATTTCGATCCTAAAGAAAGAGTTTTGGTTATATTTGGGATAAGCCTTAATTGGATTGAAGAGATATTCTCTTTTTGTAATGAAAGGAATATACATCCATTGATATTTGGATTAAGACCTAAATTCCATCTAACCCCTTTTTCATATTTATCAAAAGATTATGTAATGTCGTTTTACCTTTTAACCAATAAGATTATTTCTACTTCAAAAGAAAGGAAGAAAATTGCCTTTATCGGTTTTAATCCTTCTTCTCCTCATGATTTATTTAAGAAAGAAGGTTTTCTTTTAGCGTGTAAGGAATCTAATGCCAGTTATGAATTCTTCGATAACGAAGGCGATTCTAGCCTTTTGATTAAGAACTTAATTTCTAAAGAAGCTGAATTCGATGACATGGTTTTCGTTAATGATGATTTGCTTCTTTTATATATCTCTAAATCCAAGAATTCCATAAATAAAAATATGGCAGGATTTGGGGGCAGCAAACTAAAAGAATTCATACATGTCCCTTATATAACTGGGAATATCGATTATTTTGAAGCAGGTAAAGTCTTGGCTAATCTATTCTTCTTTTTATCTAAGCAAAAGGAAATATATTCCGTATCAGTTAAGATGCCACTCAAACTAACTTGCGATGTAACTTATAACCCTCCAAAGATTTATCAAAAGGAGAAAGACATTGATTTCTATCATGATAAATCGATTGAAGAAATTGACCTTGTAAATGAAATTCTCCTTAATATGGACGAGACCGATATCAACATTGTGATTCTATTAGAAAACGGCGCTAAATACGAAACTATCGCGGATGCCTGCTATATATCGCTTAATACAGTTAAATATCGTATTGGGAAGATGTTAAAAGTATCAAAGAGAAAAAACAAAACAGAACTCCTTTCTTTATTTGCAAAATATAAGTTAGATTTCTCTTCCAAAGTATAAAAATTCACTTCTATTTCTTTTTCTTTTGGTCTTTCTAAGTGGAAGAAGTTTTTTAACAATTATTCATGGATGGTTAAAAATATGATCAAACACTTAGAAATAACAATTCCTACTTATGAAGTCGGTTCTAGCGAAGAGCTACCGATGTTTTTTGAAAGACGTAATTACCAAGGCGCTTCAGGAAAGATTTATCCTCTTCCTTTCACCGCTTCGATTTCTGATGAAAAAACGGATAAGAAATATGATGCCTACGTATTGGAAAACAAATACATCAAGGCAACTCTTCTTCCTGAAATAGGAGGTAAGATTCATTCTATATTAGATAAGACAAATAATTATGACATTATTTATCATAACAAAGTAATTAAGCCTGCCATGGTTGGGCTTTGTGGTCCTTGGGTATCTGGCGGCATTGAATTTAACTGGCCTCAGCATCATAGGCCTACTACCTTTATTCCAGTCGAAAGCAAGGAAAAGAACGAAACAGTCTATATGGGTGAATTTGATAACTTCTTTTCAATGCACGGGACTGTTGGAATATCCATCAAGGAAGATAGAAATTATGTAAAGGCCCACGTTATTGTTTATAACTCCACCCCATTCAGAAGAAGATTTATGTGGTGGGCGAATACTGCCGTTGAGATTAATGATAATTACGCGGTTGATTTTCCTCCCGATGTAAGTAGCGTTAATGACCATGATAGGCGTTGTGTTCTTTCTTGGCCTATTGCAAAAGGAGTCTATAAGACTGTCCGTCCTTGGAACTTTGGAGAAGGCACCGACATCCATTTCACTAGAAACATTAAGGCCCCTACTTCAATGATGGTTTCTAAAGATGAATGCGATTTGGATTTCGTATGTGGATATGATTATGGGAAAGAAGCTGGGGTTGCCATGGTTTCTAATCACCATACCGCCCCTGGAAAGAAACTTTGGATTTGGGGCAATTCTCTTTTTGCTTCTAAGTGGTGTGAGAATCTAACTGATGATGGCAGTGAATATTGTGAACTTATGACTGGCTGTTATACCGATAACCAGCCAGATTTCACGATGATTGAGCCATATGAAAAGAAAGAATTTGACCAATATTGGTATCCAATTAAGAAAATCGGAGAGCCAAAGGCCGTAACTCTAGATGCCGCGCTTAATTTCTATAAGAATGGAAATAAATTATTTGTAGGCGTCTGCCCATCTGGTAATTTTCTAGGTTCAAAGATAATAGTCACCTCAAACGGAAAGGTATTATTTAGCAAGAAAGTCGATTTATTAATTGAAGACCCTTATATCGATGAATTTGATTTTGATGGGGATATCAAATTAATTGAAGTATTTGTTAAAGATAAAAACAATAAAGAACTTGTCGCTTTCAGGAACAATCTAAAGGAACATGAGCCAATAAAACCAAGGCCGATTTCTCCGCGCCCAAAAGATATAAAGACAAACGAAGAATTATATTTGCACGGATATCATCTATATCAATATAACCACTTCGCATATAAGGCAACTGATTATCTAGAAGAAGCCTTAAGAAGGGATCCTGCTGATTATAGATGCAATGAAGCAATGGGTGATATTTGTCTAGATAACGCTAGATTTGATTTGGCTAAGCAATATTATTCAAAGGCTATAGAAAAAGCTTGCTTAAGAAACGCTAACCCTAAGAATGCATCTTGCTATTATGGAAGAGGCGTTGCCAATAGATATCTAGGTTTGGATTCAGAAGCGGAAAATGATTTCTATAAAGCCGTCTGGCAATATGGGACACGTTCTTGCTCCTATTATGCTTTAGCGGGTTTAGCATCTAAAAAAGGCGATAAAGAAGAAGCTATAAGATTATTAGAATTATCCTTAGAAACAAATGCTAAAAACCCTCTTGCTATATATATGCTAGGCCTACTAAAAGATGATTCTAAAGTAGAAGAGAAAGTTAATGAAATAGATCCATTATTCTTTAATGGCAATGATATTAAGAGAACTTTGATAATAGTTAGGGAATTACTTAATTTTGGAATGTTAGATCTCTCTATTGAATAT
>URTN01000067.1 GCA_900550795.1 uncultured Mollicutes bacterium | reverse complement strand
GGCTATAAAAGAAGGGAAAATCGATTTCATAATCGGGACACACAGGCTTCTTTCCAAAGATTTTGAATTTAAGGATTTAGGTCTTTTGATTGTTGATGAAGAGCAACGCTTTGGTGTTGAACAGAAAGAAAGAATTAAGGAAATGAAGAATAGCGTCGATGTTCTTACTCTTTCCGCTACCCCGATTCCTAGAACCTTGCAAATGTCTTTGGTCGGGATTCGTCCAATGTCAGAAATCAATACAGCCCCTTCGTCAAGGATGCCAATCCAGACATATGTAACTCCGTATAAAGAAGAAATAGTAGATGAACTTATCTCTAGGGAATTATCTAGAAACGGACAGGTTTATTATGTGCATAATAGGGTGGATACGATATATTCCTGCGCTTCTAAGCTTGCCTCTAGGATTCCTTTAGCAAAAATAGGGGTTGTTCATGGCCAAATGGATAAAAATGAATCCGAAGACGTCATGGCCAAGTTCTATGATAATGAACTTAATGTTTTGGTTTGTACTTCAATTGTTGAAAACGGTATCGATATACCAAATGCGAACATGATAATTGTAGAAAACGCCGATAACTTTGGTCTTTCTCAACTTTATCAAATCAAAGGTAGAGTCGGCAGGGGAAATAGAATTTCCTATGCCTATTTGATGTACAAACCTCATAAAAATATGAATGAGGATGCTAAAAAACGTCTACAGGCTATCCAAGAATTCACTGAATTAGGATCTGGCTATAAAATTGCCCAAAGGGATTTGATGATAAGGGGTGCTGGGGATATTTTAGGCCCTGAACAAGCCGGATTTATCGACTCTGTCGGTCTTGATTTGTATATGAAGATGCTAAATGAAGCAATCGAGGCTAAAAAATCTGGAATCGAACTTACTCCACCTACCTCAAATAAGCTTTTTGATATAGATGCATATATTCCTTCTGATTATGCATCTAAAAGTGACAAGATTGTTTTGTATCAGGAATTAGAGAACATAAACAAAGAGTCAGATTTGAACAAATTTGCCAAAAAGGTGAGGGACATATATGGAAAAATGCCAGAAGAGACCTCTTTGTTAATTAAGAAAAAACTCATTGATATACTATCTGATTTTGAAGAATTTACATCCGTTAACGACTATGAAGACAAAGTCGATTTATCTTTATCATCTAGTTTCTCTAGAATCGACGGAATCGGCAGTGATTTGTTTAATTCTTTGCTGCCGATGATGAATAGGCTAAGGGTTACTTTTTTGAATAAAGTATTGGTAGTTTCTTTATATAAACAGGGCAATTGGCTTGATGATTTAGAAAAAGTAATGAGAAATATACATTCGGTATACCTTGCCCATAAACAAAAGTCGTAAAATTTATAAGCATTCCCTTTATGGGAATTGTGTTATCCTATATAGGATGAGAATTGATAAATTTTTAAAAGTTTCTAGGTTAATTAAGCGTAGGGAAATAGCAAAACAGCTATGTGATGCTTCTAAAGTATCAATTAACGGGAAAATTGCTAAAGCCTCTAGCGAAATTAATGAAGGGGACGAAATTAAATTGATTCTCGGTTCTAAATATGTGCTTGGCAAGGTAAATAAGATATTACCTTATGCAAACAAGTCTACTTGCCAAGAAATGTTTACCCTTATCGACGAAGGAGAAATGTAATGATTGATTTCAAATTTGATGAATCTTCTACTTGCCTAGTTGCAGGTACTTTTGGTTCTGATTCCATGGCCTTGATAGATATGATGGTCAAAAAGGGGATAAAACCTGTTGTTTGTTCCCTTAATTATCATAAATTCGATTCTAGCGATTCAGATTTCGCTTCTTTAAGAGATTATTGCCAGAAGAATGGGCTAGTTTTTGAAGGATTAGATACAAACGATCTTCCAGAAAAAGAAAAGATTAAAGAAAACGAGGATTATAAAGAATTTGCTAGAAGAGTTAGATATGACTTCTTCAAAAAAATATATGAGAAATATAACGCCTCTGCTTTCTTTGTGGCCCATCAACAAGATGATTTAATTGAAACTTACCTTCTTCAAAAGCAAAGAAAAGGACATGTTGCCCATTATGGATTGTTCCCAATGTCTACAGTTGAAGGAATGGTTGTTGTTAGACCTTTGCTTAATTATTCAAAGCAAGATCTAATCGATTATGATAACGAAAACCATGTTCCTTATTCTACTAGTGCTTCTAAAAACGAAGATGAATACATGCGTAATTCAATTAGAAGAGATGTTATCTCTAAGATGAGTGAGATTGACCGCGAAAAGGTCCTTGATGAAATGAGGGCTGCTAATGATGAACAATTTGGTCTTTCAGATAGTGTCATCCATGAAGCCGTTGTTGCTGATGAATTAGACATCCGTGCCTTGATCGCCCTTCCTTACGACGGATTTATCAACGCTATTAATAAACTAGTTTCTACTGGTTCTAGAAAAGTTAGTTTAAAGGTTAAAGATTACGAAGCAATCCGTAAATTTTGCCTTGCCCCTCAACCAAATTTGGCCATGAAATTAAATGATTCTACTTATTTAATCAAGGAATATGATGTCATTATGGTTGGAAATAATCCAAAAGAATTGCCATATACCTATACTTTAGAGAAAAACGGCAAATTAGATACTCCATATTTTGAATTAGACTTCTCTATGGGAGCTTTAGATAGAGGTATTAAAGACGAAGACTACCCATTAACGGTAAGAAGCGTCCTTCCAACTGATAATTATGTCATACATGGATATTTAGAACCTGTTAGAAGGCTATATTCTGTTTGGAAGATGCCAGTTACTTTGCGTTATATTTGGCCAGTATTTGTCAATAAAGACGGAAAAATAATATATGTTCCACGTTATAGGCAAACTTTCAGCGAATACCACACCTCTATTTTAAGGATGAAGACAATTAAATAGACAAATAGGGTTGCAATGTATTTGCATATTCTTGATTTTAGTGTAAATTTCCTAACGCACGCACGTTAAAAGAAGAAAAAATAATCAATTGAAAAGGAGAACAAAATGAACGACGGAAAAGCCCCAAAAAAGAGTATATTCAGTTTTATCCTTCCTTACATATTAATGGCTGCAACAGTTGGCGTATTTATTTGGCTAATTGTTTCCAGCATGGTTGGCAAGGGTGAAACTTGGGCCTATAGTGATTTGGATAATTATTTAGGTTATACAACTAGTATTACAACAAATGCTAGCGGTGAAAAGGAAGCCAATGGTACCCTTACTGATTTCGATTTAACAAACAAACAAGTTTATTATGTCGAAGCTAGCCATGGCTATAAAGCCGTTACGGTCAAAGGTAATTACATCGATAAGACCAGTAATACAAAACGTATATTCTCGGTTGTTATTGATGAATCTGTTTGGACTAGTGATTTTACTACTTTTGCTACCGATGAAACTGGTGCCCATTATGAATACACTCACCTTTCATACCAAAGCATATTTGCAGTTAGAATTGAACAATTTGGAATTAGAAACCAAGGATCGGGTGCTTCTTTAAATAATAAAGATGCTTTCCAAGTCTCTTGGTGGGATACGTGGGGACCAACCTTAATATCCACAGGAATTATCTTAATAATTGGCTTATTTATCTTCTCTAGACTTAATTCGTCCGTTTCTGGAATGAATAATAATGTCCTAGGGTTCAATAAGTCACCTGCTAGAAAAGCTTCTTCTAAAGTAAAGTTCAGTGATGTCGCTGGATGTGATGCTGAAAAGGCTGAAATGGTTGAACTTGTTGAGTATTTAAAAGATCCAAAGAAATATTCTAAATTCGGCGCTAGATTACCAAAAGGTGTCTTGCTAATTGGCCCTCCAGGTACTGGTAAAACCTTACTTGCTAAGGCTGTTGCTGGTGAGGCTGGAGTTCCATTCTATTCAATCTCTGGGTCTGATTTTGTTGAAATGTATGTCGGTGTTGGCGCAGGTCGTGTACGTGACTTGTTCAAGAAGGCCAAAGAAACCGCTCCATGTCTAATATTTATCGATGAAATCGATGCTGTTGGACGTCAAAGAGGCGCGGGACTTGGCGGAGGCAACGACGAAAGAGAACAAACTCTTAACCAATTGCTTGTCGAAATGGATGGCTTTGAAGCTAATTCAGGTATCCTAGTTATTGCAGCTACTAACCGTGATGATGTTCTTGACCCAGCTTTAAGAAGAGCTGGTAGATTTGATAGGACAATAACCGTTTCATTGCCAGACAAAGAAGGGCGTGAGGCTATCTTAAAAGTACATGCCCGTAATAAAAAGATTGCTCCAGGAGTTGATTTTGGTGCTTTAGCCAAAAGAACCGTAGGTTTCTCTGGCGCCGATCTTGACAACGTATTAAATGAAGCCGCCATCCTTGCTGTTAGGGAAAACAAAGACTGCATCGATATTGCCGATATCGACGAAGCTATCGATAGAAGAATTTCTGGACCTGCTAAATCTAGCCGCGCCATGTCTCCTGTTGAAAGAAAAGAAGTCGCTTATCATGAGGCTGGACACGCTGTTATTGGACTAAACCTCCCATTCTCTGATAAGGTTCAAAAGATCACCATTATTCCAAGAGGAAATACTGGTGGCCATGTCTTAATGACTCCTGAAGATGATCGCTTCTTATTAACCAAAAATGAACTTATTGCTAGAATTACTGGCTTATTAGGCGGTAGAACTTCTGAAGAAATATTCTTCCAAGATGTTACTACAGGTGCTTCTAACGACATTCAAGAAGCTACTAGAATCGCTAGACTTATGGTTACTGAACTTGGTATGTCTGAACTTGGACCAATCCAATATGAGCAAAATACTGGTTCTGTCTTCCTTGGTAGAGACTACAATTCCACCCAAAAGAACTTCTCGACCCAAATTGCCTTTGAAATTGATAAGGCAGTTAGGAAAATAATCGATGAAGCCCATGAAAACGCCAGAAAACTCTTGTTAGAACATAAAGATGAAGTTATCTTGATTGCTGAAACTCTTCTTGAAAAAGAAACCATCACAGCCGAAGAGATTTCTTATCTTGTAGAACATGGTTCTTTGCCAAAAGAAGAAAAGCATGTAGAAATTCCTACTGAAACCATTCCTTCTAGTGGGGAAAAAGCCAAAAAAGAAGACGCTTCTGAAGTGGCTCCAAAAGAAGATAAATAAATTGTTTGCCTTTCACCCTGAGTAGAAATATTCAGGGTTTTCTTTGTGTGACGGGCATGTCGCATATCTAAAGGGTGAAAGTCCCGAATAGGAATGT
>URTN01000066.1 GCA_900550795.1 uncultured Mollicutes bacterium | reverse complement strand
TCCTATTAGCAATCGCAAATAAGATAGCATTGTAAATGTCTGGCTTAGTAGATTTGGATAAAACATTTTCTGGGAGATTGAAAAAGGGACCATATTCATTAATTACTAATCTTTTTATTTCATCTTCAAAACTATTTTTAGTATTAATAGCAGACAAGTAATAAGGAAAGGTAGACATAATCGAAAGATAGGAACAAGTCGTCTCTTTATCAACGCCATTGAAAAATTGAAGAGCTTCTTCTAATGGAAGTTTTTGAACATTCATTTCGAATGTTTTTCTCTTATAAAGTGGGGATTTTTTATTTCTTATTTCCTTTTTTAAAAACGAGACATCAGACCCAGAAATCAACAACATTAAGTTATCATTTGAATGATCATAATATTCTTCAATTACAGAAGAAAATGATTTATCTTGTTGCATAATGAAGGAATACTCATCAATGCAAAGTACAAATCTGGTATTCTTAAAATAACTAGACAAAGCATCTAAAGCGGCTTGCCAACTTGGATAAACAAATCCCAAAGGAAAAGACATTAATTTATTCAACTCATAAGAAAAAGAACGCAAATTGCCATAGGAGCTATCTTCTTTGGCCTGGTAAAATAAATGTGGTTTATCTTTAACAAATTGATCAATAAGTTTTGTTTTTCCAATCCTGCGTCGGCCATATATAACACCTAATTCTTTGTTTTTTGACTCATAAGCATTGTTTAATTGCTTTAATTCTTTTTCTCTACCTACAAACATCGATGCCACCACCTTTATATACTTAAAAGTTACTAACTTTTGAGTATATTATAAAACGATAGCTTGATTTTTGCAAAAACCCCAATTTCTTGGGGCATTTCTTCTTTGCTACTATCAAATGTCATTGAAAATATAAAATTAAAATACAAATAACGGCAAACAAATAAACGGCAATAAATAGAAAACAATTATAAACTATTTCGTTTTTTGCCGATAAATATATAATATAGTTATGACTAAATTCATAAGTGTTAAAGAAACATCTATTAAATGGAATTTATCGGAAAGAAGTGTCCGAAATTACTGCGCCTTAGGAAGAGTTAAAGATGCTGTTTTGGTCGGAAAAACATGGATGATTCCTGAAAATGCTAAAAAACCTATTAGAAGCAATGAAAAGCAAAACAAGAATTATCTTTTAGAAAGACTTCGCTTTGAAAAGAATCATCAAATTAAAGGTGGCATTTATCATAAACTAATGATTGATCTCACATATAATTCAAATCATATCGAAGGCAATGAGCTAACTCATGATGAAACTAGATATATCTTTGAAACAAGAACTATTGGGGTTAATAAAAATTCCATCAAAAAAGTAGATGACATTATCGAAACAATAAACCACTTTACTGCAATTGACCGAGTAATTGATTTTGCTAAATACGAGTTAAGCGAAGCATTCATCAAGGAATTGCATAAAATACTAAAATCTAATACAAATGATTCAAGACTTCCTTATTTTGCTACTGGCGATTACAAAAAAGTACCAAATGAAGTTGGAGGCATAGAGACTGCTCATCCAAGATTAGTTGCCTCTACAATGAAAAAACTTCTTGATGATTATAATCAAAAAGATAGTCATTCATTAAAAGAAATAATTGAATTCCATGTTAAATTTGAACGTATACATCCATTCCAAGATGGCAATGGTAGAGTAGGCAGACTAATCACGTTTAAAGAATGCTTGGCAAATAATATTGTCCCATTCATTATTTTTGACAATAAAAAAATGTTCTATTACCAAGGACTTAAAAATTGGAATCAAGAGCATGGCTATTTAATGGATACATGTCTAGATGGGCAAGACAAAGTTAAAACTTATCTAGATTACTTTAACATTCGATATAAATAAAATCCCCTTAGATACAAATCCTTGGGGATGCTTCATTATACATGGCGGAGGCGTCGGGATTTGAACCCGAGCACCGGTTACCCGATCTAACGGTTTAGCAAACCGTCCCCTTCGGCCTCTTGGGTACGCCTCCGTGGCATTAAATATACAACATGCAGGAAATAAACTCCACTATTTTGTTAGGCAAATAGGAAAACTTAAGGAAAAAGACCCTTTCATTACAAGAAATAACGATTGGGTCTAATCAAATTGATATTAATAGGCTTTGGCAAAATAGACAACTTTGGTAGCTTTCTTACCACATATTGGGCAAGTATCGTCAAACGGTTCATCATGCTCGCCAATACATCTAGCAGTGCCACCATTGGTAATTTCTTTTACCTTAAGTTCACACTCTTCATCGCCACACCACATCATCTTGGCATATCCGCCTTTGTTATTTAAGATATCCTTTAATTCATCGACATTATGGGCAAGAGTTATATGTTCATCAAGGAAGGCTTTTGCCTTATCATACATATTTTGATGGATTTCTTTCAAAACAGTTGGAATAGAGGCTTCAATTTCTTCGATTTTAGCAGTACGCTTCTCGCCATTTACTCTCTTGGTAAGGCAAACCTCACCATTCTCAAGATCTCTAGGCCCTAATTCGATTCTTAGAGGTACACCCTTCATTTCCCATTCGGCAAATTTCCATCCAGGTGTATGATCGCTAGAATCTAATTTTACCCTGACTCCCATTCCTTCTAGTTTGGATTTTATTTCTTCGCATTTTTCTAATATTCCAGGAACATTTTGCCTAATTGGAACAATGACAACTTGGATAGGAGCAACAGCTGGAGGCAATACTAATCCATTATCATCCCCATGCACCATGATTAAGGCACCTAATAATCTAGTAGATACACCCCAGGAAGTTTGATGTGGGGTCTCTAATTTATTGTTTCTTCCAAGGAAACGGATTCCAAAAGCCTCGGCAAACCCTTGTCCTAGGTAATGGGATGTGCCAGATTGAAGAGCCTTTCCATCATGCATCAAAGCTTCGATTGTATAAGTCTCAACTGCTCCAGCAAATTTTTCATGGTCAGTCTTTATTCCCTTTAGGAATGGAATTGCTAGTAATTCCTTACCGCAAGAATCATAAGCTTCTAGGATTGACAAAGTATTCTTTCTAGCTTCTTCTTCGGTTTCAAATAAACAATGTCCTTCTTGCCAAAGGAATTCTGAGCCCCTTAAGAATGGACGGGTTGTCTTTTCCCATCTAACAACAGAACACCACTGGTTATAAATCTTTGGTAAATCCCTATATGAAGATACTAGTCTTTTATATAAATCAGAGAATAAAACTTCTGAAGTTGGGCGGATTATCAATGGATCTGCTAGTTTTTCTCCTCCCCCGATAGTAGCGACTAAGGTTTCAGGGGCAAATCCTTCGATATGTTCTTTTTCTTTATTAAATAAGGAAGTAGGAATAACCATCGGGAGATAGACATTGCTAGACCCATTTTCCTTGAATTTCTTATTCAAATAGTTTTGGATTTCTTCCCATATGGCATATGAATATGGAAGGTAGGAAATAAAGCCCTTAACTGAGCTATAATCCATTAATTCTGCCTTTTTGCAGACATCGGTATACCACTGGGCGAAATCAACATCCCTAGGTGTAATCGCATTGTTCTTATTCATTTGGTTTGACATAAATTCTCCTTATTTTGTCATGTCTTTAACTCTTTTGATTGATTTTTGGGGTACTGGCAATATCATCTGATCAAACGGAGCGAATGATTCGCTAGATATATATTTTAAGCCAGACCTTACAAGTAATTCGATAGAGGCCCATCCCTCAATATCTGTTGCAATGATGGGCTTCCCATATTTTAATAGCTTTTCGACTAAAGCGTGCAACTGAGATCTAATTTGCGTATCCATTTCCGAGGCACTTCCTGCAAAAGCAAACCCACATACGAAATAATCAAATGCCGTATATACTTGGGGAGGAAGCTCAAGTTCACCTTCGTTTAGGAATAATGCAACCTCATATCCTTTTGCCTTGATTGCCCTCATATCATCAATGACGGCATCAGGATTAGTTGGATAGAAATGTGATTTGATATCCCCTTCTTCAAAGATAAATACAATGTGGGATTGCTTGGCTTTTGATAACCTAGCAAATGTAGTGAGCATATATCCTCTTTCTTCCGTACGTACTGGATAGAACAAAGCTTGTGTCTCATCTTTTCTCTCGCTAACAAATATTGGAAGGATATTTTTGGCTAAAGTTGAGAACAATGCAGAAGAATCATCTGTCCTAGAAGCATAATCTTTCAATTCATCTAATGAACCAAAATAAGTGTCTTTTGGGGTAGCTTTTGAGAAATAGCCAATTACTTTAGACTCTTGCACCGAATATATAGGCCTAAAGAAATAAGACAATTTCTTTTCATTAATGATACGTTCGACTTCAGTTCTATAAGAAGCATCATTAAGTGGATTAAGCGATTCCCTTCCTTTTTCATACCAGAGCAAGATTGGTAAATCATCATAAGCAATCTGGGCAGTCCTTCTAGCCTGGTCAACTACATCTTCAGCCGTTCCAACAAAACGCCTATGTTCAATAGCCCCTACCCTAAGCTCAACACTAGAAAGCAAGCCGTTAATCGATAGATATCTATTAATCGCGTTAATAAGGGTGTTGATTAGATAAAGCATCTTGACCCTTTCGCTATTTTTTATATCAGATACTACAAGTTCGTTCTCAGAGCATTGAAGCAAGAAGCTTTTCGCGTTTACATATGGAAACATAGCATTCTTTAATTGAGAGAATATCAAAGGTTCGATTGGCTTGTCTTTATCAAGGATCTTCTTATATTGGAATCTAAAGCAGGCAGTGAATCCCCTACGTTTATTCGCAGGAAAAGCAGTTGATAAATCCTTAATAGTTGAAAGCCCGTATTTAGAAACGTTATAAGCAGAATTTTTAGAAGTATGCATGTATTTAAGTAAATATGACTGCATATGGATTACTTGCTTCTTTTGGTCAACGCTTTCAACTTGTAGCAATGAGAAATATTGTTTCTTTGAACCACTTATCTGAACATCTGTCTCTAAATAATCTGGAGCCTCAGTTGAAGAATCAACAAGGGCATTAACCCAATCGATTACACGTCTTTGTTCATTGCTAGGGAATTGAGAATAGAATTCACCTAGAGACCAATTTCTAACATTGCTTAAACTAGACGAGTTAAAGAAACGGACGGAATTATTGGCAACATCAATTATAAAAATTCGGACGGAATTAGATTGCTCGGCAAGCAATTTCTTATATTTTTCATTTTTCTTTTCGGTTATGAAAAAAGATGCGCAGACAGCGATGATGGTAATGGTAACTAATCCAACACACAAGACTAGTTCCCAGTTATTTTTTATAAACGCTAGCATCTTTTCAATCATAGCAAATGGAAGTTTACCACAAAATTAGGCAAAATAATAAACATCCTCTTTTGAGGATGAGGCATATTA
>URTN01000065.1 GCA_900550795.1 uncultured Mollicutes bacterium | reverse complement strand
AATGGGTATCTTTAACAATATCAATATCTTTAATCTTATCCAATAAAGAAGCATCAAAAGTTGTATTAGGGACAAATTTGCCATCCATTACATCTAGATGAATAAACTTAGCCCCATTAAGAGCCATTTTATTTACTTCTTCATGAATAGAAGAAAAAGAAGCAGAAAGAATTGAAGGAGAAACAATGCTCATTTGAAACCAAATATCCTAGATAGGATACCCTTTCTTTCGGAGAAATTATCTTTATCGGAAATCGCATTTACCAAAGCTTGATGCATCGCCTCTGCTGTAGGATATCTTTCTTCTGGACGCTTCCTGCAAGCGGTAATTATTATCTTGTCGATTTGCTTTGGGATAGTAGGGATTATCTTAGATGGTTCAGGGAAGCGTTTCTTTATTTGCTTTAAAGCAACATCTTCTAAACTAGCCCCGTCAAAAGGCACTTGTCCAGTTAAAGTCTCAAAAAATACTATTCCCATCGAATATATATCATTAGCAATCGAAGCTGGTTCACCAGTCAAAACTTCTGGAGCACAATAATAAATTGTTCCTTGTATTGAATCTCCATTAAATCTAGTTCCGATTGGAGTAGCAATACCGAAATCGCTAATCTTAATCGTTCCATCTGACATATAGAAAAGATTATCAGGCTTTATATCGCGGTGGATTATCCCATGTTTATGGATATAATCGATTGCAGATGTCAATTGAAGCATGACTTCGCAGGCATCAGATAGAGGCAAGGACAAAGAAAAATTAAGCTTATCACGCAAAGTTTGGCCTTTAACATATTCATTAGCCATATATGGTCTGCCCTCGATTGTCCCTCTACCATATACTTTAACAATATTTGGGTGATTTAGACTTGCAGCAGAGGCTGTTTCATTATTGAATCTAGCCAAATTTATAGGATCTTTTAAAAGTTCCTCTTTCATAACCTTGATAGAGACAATGCGACGCGAAATAAGGTCATTGGCCTCATAGACGTCTGCCATACCTCCGGTTGCAATACGGGAAACAATTCTATATCTATCGTCTATCTTGTCCCCGATTTTAATCATTATTCAAGGCCTCCCAATAGGCGACTGCTATATTATCGCTACCCCCATTACCATTAGCCTCATTAATAAAAGAATCGACTTTCTCGCTAGGAGAGTCATTTGTAGACATGATAGCCCTAATCTCGATATCAGGGAGATTATTATAAAGGCCATCGCTACAAAGAAGGATGGATTCGCCATTATACATAGATACTTTCAAATCGAAAGAAGCCGAAGGGAAAACTCCCAAGGCATTCATCAATACATGCCTATCTTCCCTAGAGGCAGTTGCTTCTTTGCTAATCTTTCCAGTCCTATATAGATAATCTACATAAGTCTGGTCTTCACTTAATAAATTAAGTTTGCCATTATACAAACTATAGCATCTAGAATCGCCAACATTGCCTAGATACATCTTATCCCCACTTAAAAGAATGGTGACCATGGTAGTGCCCATATCTTTATATCTAGGATTGCTAGAAGCTTCTTTAAATACCAAGGCATTCGCACCTTTAATTGCCTTAGCTAGCCACCTTTTGTTCAAGAAAGAAGAGAAAGACGTCTTCTTTTCCAAAAAGGCATCACGAAGGTAACCAATGGCTAATTTAGAAGCACAGTCCCCCTTATTTTGGCCACCCATCCCATCGCAGACGGCAAGTAAGACTTCACCAAGGGAATTAGTTAAAACTAGGGCTTGATCCTCATTAGAGATCCTAACCCTGCCAATATCAGTTTTAAAAGCATAGACTCCCTTGTAGCGTTTCATTCTTCTATCCCCTATTCTTCTCAACCTTGACCCTAAGTTGGCCACAGGCTGCATCTATATCTCCACCGAATTCTTTCCTTATAGTCGCGTTAATCCCATTTTGCATCAAGGTAGTGACAAAATTACGGCAAGTAGTCATCTCGCTACGCCTAAAAGGCATTTCCTTGACTTCGTTATATGGGATTAAGTTTACATAACACAAAACCTTGTATTTATGGATTAAGGCTGCTAATTCTTTCGCATTTTCCCTAGAATCATTTAATCCTTTTAACATGATATATTCTAGAGTTATACGTCTTCCACTAGTCGCATAATATTCTTCTAAGGCCTTAAATACCGTATCCAAATCATAGGCTTTAGAAATAGGCATGATCTTATTTCTTATTTCGTCATTTGGAGCATGCAAAGATAAGGCCAAATTGGTTTGTATCCCTAATTTGCCATATTCAATTATCCCTTTTGGAAGGCCACAAGTAGAAACGGTGATATGTCTAGCACCTATCCCTAATCCAAATGGATTATTAGCAATACGGATAAAATCCATGACGTTATCGAAATTATCGAACGGTTCGCCTGTACCCATGACATTAATATGGGTTACTGATTCCCCTCTTTCTTCTAATATCTGGTTGATAAGCATTAATTCTCCAACCATTTCAGAAGTTTCTAACCCACGTTTTTTCTTTAATAATCCAGAGGCGCAGAAAGCACAGCCCATAGAACAGCCAACTTCGCTAGAAACACAAATTGGACACCCATAATCATAAGGCATCATGACGGCTTCTACTTTTGAGCCATCTTCCATTTCTAGAAGTAATTTGATAGTCCCGTCTTTTGAATCTAGACGAGTATGGATTTTAGGTAAAGTAAGGCAATAGTCGCTTTCTAATTTAGCGCGAAAAGACTTAGAGACGTCGCTCATTAAGGAAAAATCAAGAACACGTTTCTTATATATCCAAGAAAAAACCTGTTTGGCTCTATATTTGCTTTCTCCTAATGAAACGAACTCCTCTACCATCTTGTCCAATGTGTAGCCAAGGAGATTCTTTTTCATTTCTATTTACCAAAGCTAACTGAGGAAGAAGAGGCTAATGAAGTTTGTTGCAAAGAGCTTATTGGAGTAGACAAAGTTAGTTCATCCTCTTTTCTTTCCATAATCGCATAATAATAGGTGCAGCCAGCTTCTTCGAATGGGAAGTGTTGCTTATCTTTGATTAATTCAAATTCAGGATGGTTCTTCAAGAAAGATGTAACCGTGCCTCTTCCTTCTTTGACGGAAAGAGTAAATACGCAATAGACGAGTTTGCCACCGACTTCCACAAATTTGCTACATCCTTCAAGGGCATCTTTCTCCCCTTGCATTATTTCATCCATTTTATCTCTATCGAATTGGATAAAGAAATCAGGAGAGACGGAAATTGCGTCGAAATTGGTAGAATCTGGGCAACAGATAACTAAATCTTGCTGAGAAGAAATTGCAGCGTCCATTGATAAAGGATCTTTGGCTTCATATAGATTTACATTCTTTAAGCCAGATTGCTTTAATTCCCTGACAACATCGACTTTGGCATCTAAATCCTTGGTACCGATATTTAATCCGATGGTATTTTTATATGTTTGGATTAATTCTTTTTCAAAGCCGGTTTTTTGGCTACCAGTATATAAAAGGGCTTCACATGGAGCACTGATTAAAGTTTGGTCAATAATATCTTTTACTCCAGGGCGTTCTTCAAATAATTTGCCGTTCTTTAGATCTTCAATCTTCCTTAATGGGGTCTTTCCCTTATAGGCAAAGATATATGGAATCTTAGTCTCGGCAAAATCAATAGAAGCTTTATAACCTTCATATAAACTTTCATCTTTTAGACGTAAGGTTGTAACAAATGGACGGGCATATCTTTTTGCGGACTTAAAGCAAATCGAATAATTGAAATGATGGAAAATCTTTAAGGCCCATTCAGGGATATTGTAACGAAGTGAAAGATAGGTCAATGATTTCTTATCAACTGAATCAGGAACTAAATCAGTGCCAGGCTCTTTTTCAACAAATAGAGAACTGACTAGATTATATTTTTCTTCTCCTAACCTGCCCTTAACGGCATTAGAGATTTCTTCTAATGAGAAATGACGGTAGAAATAGACATTAGCAAGCCCTAAAGAGACAATGCGTTTATCTTTTTCGTCTAATCCATCGATGCCCTTAAGCAATTCGGCAAAGAGCAAATCATGTCTAAGTTCGCATCCAATAAGTCCAGCAACATCGCCTCTAAGAGGACGAAGTTCGACTGAAGATTGGAATACTTTCTTTAAAGCATCAGGGAAACGGGTATGGTTATCCAAGATGTCATTTAGAATCATTGAGGCAATATCTAGTTGTTTCATATCTTCTCCTTGCTTATTTATTCTCTTTCTTTGCTTTTTCTAGTTTTTCTTCAAACCCTTCAAAGGCATTGCCTAGATAGATTTGGTTAGGGTCATCATAATCTAAATCGGCCCTATCTGCTGGATTTGGCTCATCTTCATCATGATGATGGCAAGAGCATTCCTCGTCCTCGCAATTATCTTCATCATGATCGAAGGTAACATCTACTTCCTTGATGTTTTCTTCTTTGATGTAGCGAGGATAATCCTTGTTTATCTTTTCGTAACGGGAACTTGAATCATAATATTCGAATTCCAATTCGATATTTATCGAGAATAAAGAAAGAGTGTCCAATAAATATTTGGCAACATTCTTTTCTAGTGGCTTGAATTTGATTGGGGCTTTTACAACGACTATCAAATTCCAGCTAGTTTGTTCGGCACCATTATGGAAAACCATTGAATTAGGTGCATAAAAATTAATGTCGTCCTCACTAGTCTCGAATAAGCTAGCTAGGGCTTTCGTATGGTCTTTTGAGTAATGGCCTACGACAAATTGATCTAAACCAAGAAAACTAATTGTAATCATAATTCTTCCTATGGAAGATAAGTATAACACTAGAATTAGGTTTAATGGTATAAGGTTATTTAAAAATTGGTCTTTCTGTCTTTAATTATCTTTAAATTTCAAGTTAAAATCAGATTTTTGGCGTTGTCTAGGCCTTTTCTATCCTGTTTACCAAACTAAAAAACCATTATAAACTACGATAATAATTTCATTTATTATCATTTAGAATTTTTTGCAGTGCTTAATAATGCTCATCAGCAAGCATTGTTCTTTAATTGTTAGGATAATCTAATCTTGTCTCCATCCAGTTGCTTTCTAAAAAAGTCATCCATTCTAGAACCCATAAAAATAATATCAACTTCTTTTCCGAGGGCTTGCGCTAATTCATCTTCCAAAAAGCCTTGATCAATAAATGTTTTAATGTCGCCAGCCTCGCAATAAATATCGATATCGCTTGTATTCTTTGCTTCGCCTCTTGCATAACTGCCAAACAAATAAACTTCACGGATGTTGTGCCTAGATAAAATAGGTAAAATTCTATCTTTAATTTGTTTAATGGTTAAAATGCTTGGATTGATATCATTGTCGATTAAAGAATAAATATATTTATTCATGCTAGGAACATTTGTTAATTTTTCAATTACTTTTTTATCATCCTTGCG
>URTN01000064.1 GCA_900550795.1 uncultured Mollicutes bacterium | reverse complement strand
CAATCATAACATTCATGTCACTTGATGATAGATTGGTTAAGAAAGCATTTACTAAATTAACTACCATTGAAGGTAATAGGCACGGAATAAACTTGCTTCCAGATGAAATCGAAAAGCCAAAATTTGTTAATTTGACTAAGAAACCAATTATTCCAACTATAGAAGAAGAAAACGAAAATAGACGTTCAATCTCATCGAAATTAAGAGGTATAAAACGAATCGAAAATTAAAAAGGCAAGGTGAATCATTATGAAAGACAAATTAGTAAAAACCGGACACAAGAAAAATTATTATAGGTTCAGGACTATTTTACGTACATCGATTTTCGTTTTGTCTTTACTAGTGGTTTCTAGCGCCCCAATCGCGATTACTTATACCGTCTATGCCGTTAATGGCAAAGAGAATTCGACTCGTGTTGAAGAGACTAAAGAAGATAAATCCGATGGAATCGAAACTTCTTCCTATATAGAAGAAGAAAAATAAATAAGAGCTTGCTACTCGGGCCGGTTTCCCTTCACCGGCTCTTTTTTTGCTAAAAAGGTAAAGAAAAACTACTAAAAATTTATCGGTTAATCTTTTTTTAACTGAATAGATATATTAATATATATCAGGTAAAAAATATGGATAAACCTCAAGCGTTCTTAGAAATAACTTCTTCTTCGATTAGATTACTCATTGGATATGCCCTAAATGGTGCCCCAATAGTTTTATATACAAGGGAAAAAAAGATACTGAATCTATTAAATGAAGATAGATCGGTAAATAAAGATGTACTTAATAGTGCCTTGGCGGATTTTCATTCTATCCGCGATAACGAGGAAAAACTAGACATCACTATTTCTCATATTAATTTAGTGCTTCCTTCTTCTGGACTAAAAGTATTCCAAAATGAAAAGACTACCAATGTTGTCGATTCAAATAATGAGATCAATAGGATTGATTTATCTAACCTCACTTCTCTTATTACAAAAGAGCCGTTGCCGGAAAATTATACAATTGTCGATACTATCCCAGACGAATTTATCTTAGAAAACGGGGAAAGATATTCTAACCCCCCATTAGGAAAGATATCTTCTTCCCTTACCGAGAAGGCTAAGATATATGCCCTTCCAAATGGAGTGGTGACTTTCTATAAAGAAAATGCCAACTTGTCTGGATATAGGGTCATTAAATCTGAGCCAAGTTGCTTCTGTGCATCTAGCCTTATTGCTACTAATGCAAACATGCCAAAGACCTATATCTTGGTCGATATAGGTGGCAGTATCACTAGTGTTTCCTTTGTCGGGGAAGGCTCTCCTTATTCAAATGCCTCCTTCTTTATAGGAGGGGATGATTTAACTAGATATATCCAAAAGGAATTCTGTATTAGCAAAGATGAAGCTATTAACTTAAAGCATAGATATGGATATGATAATAGGGCAAAGAGCTATTCTCTTCCACTCATTAATGGAATGGATGCCTCAAATAGCAAGGTCAAGTATTACCAAAAGGACCTTAATGAACTAATTTCAATATTCATGAAGGATTATTTCGTTACCTTGGATAATGCGATTGCTTCTTTATTAAGCGCCTATAATGGCCATTATGATAATGCTCCTATTATTCTAATCGGTGGAGGCTCTAAATTAGCAGGACTAGAATCTTTCTTTGCTAACCATTATCAAAACAAAGAAATTATTAGATATAGCCCGAATGCAATCGGGGCAAGGGAACCTAATTTTGTCTCGCTATTGGGATTGATACTTATTGTCAGCCAATATAAAGGAACCTTAGAAGACAACCATCGCGGCATGCCTGATGTCTCTAGGGTAAATAAGAAAGAAAAAGCAAGGAAAAGCAAGGAAAGCTATGATGACGATAGCTTATAAAGAGGGTAAGTTATGAACGATACAATGGATTTAGATAATTTTGAGCCAGTGGCCCGTATTATAGTCATCGGTGTTGGGGGCGCTGGAAATAATGCCGTCAACAGGATGATGGATGAACATATCGATAATGTCGATTTCTATGTTCTAAATACCGATAAGCAGGCTTTGGCAACTTCAAAAGCTCCAAATAGAATCGTAATTGGGGAAGAAGTTACCCAAGGGCTTGGGGCTGGAGGAAATCCTGCCGTTGGAAAAGCAGCCGCCGAACAATCTAGCGAAGAAATTAGATCAATTGTAAAAGGCGCTAACATGGTCTTTATTGCCGCCGGTATGGGTGGAGGGACTGGAACTGGAGCCGCTCCGGTAGTGGCCTCTATTGCCAAGGAAGAAGGCGCCCTAACAATTGCTATTGTTACCCGTCCATTTACTTTCGAAGGCAAGACACGTATTGCTAATTCGGTTTCTGGACTAGGCGAGCTTAAAGATGCGGTTGATTCAATCATCATTGTCTCTAATGATAAATTATTGATGGCTTCTGGAGGAGTTCCTATTTCTCAGGCTTTCTCTGAGTCTGATAGGGTCTTGGCCCAATCAGTCAAGACTGTAACTGATTTAATATTGCTTCCTGCTGTCATTAATCTAGATTTTGCCGATGTTAAATCAACATTAAAAGGATCTGGAATCGCTCTTATTGGATTTGGCATGGGTAGTGGCGACCATAAGGCTGAAGATGCTGCCGAAAATGCGATTAATTCCCCATTATTAGAGGCTTCAATTGCCGGGGCAAGAAGGGCTATTGTATCAGTAACCTGCGGTAGCAACGTTACTTTATACGAAGCTAATGAATGCGTTAACCGCATCATTGAGCAAGCCGGGAATGCCGTCGATATCAAGTTCGGTGTTTCTATCAATGACCAATTAGAAGATACAATTCTAGTTTCCGTCATTGCTAGCGATTTCACAGAGGATTTTGATTTCACTAGTGCCCCAACATTTACCCGTCCAAAAAGGGAAACTGTCGGAAACGGGGTCGATGAAGCCAGAGCTAATGCAGTTAAAAAAGAAAGAGAAGAAGAAAAGAATAACGGAGAAGATGAAGAATCTAGTAAAGATAAATTCCTTCCAAATTTCTTCTCCGGGAAATTCGATAACTAGTCTATTTTAGTAAAACCATCATTAAACATTTGCTTTAAAGGGCAAGTGTTTTCTTTTTAGGTTAAAGTAATATCTAAATTTGTTTGATAAATGGGTAGTGAATATTCTTTCCTAGTGGTGTAAAATTGCCTTGGCTAAGACGAAGACGCGCTAAAAGCAAAGACAGAGAACCCTGCCGAAGTTGAGAAAGGGGACGCCGCTAGACATCACTTCCGAGCCTGAAAGTCGAATAATGTAGGCTTTCCGCTTCTATCCGTTAAATAGATTAATAGCGCCTATATCATATATATAGGAAATAAGGTGGTACCGCGCTAAAGGCGTCCTTATATGGCGTCTTTTTATTTCTTCTTGGAGGACTTATGGAATTAAAAGAAACACTATCAATGCCTGAAACTAATTTCCCTATGAGGGCTGGTTTAGGTGAAAAAGAACCAATTCTAGTTAATAAATGGAAGCAAGACCATCTATATGAAAAGATGAACCAAAATAGAATCGATGCTCCTATTTTCATGCTTCATGATGGGCCTCCTTATGCAAATGGTGATATCCATTGTGGCCACGCCCTTAATAGGTGTTTAAAAGATTTTATCATTAGATATAAGAATATGGCTGGATTTAGGACTCCATTTATTTTCGGTTGGGATACTCATGGCCTTCCTATTGAAGTAATGGTTACTAAGTCTGGTGTTGATAGAAAAGCCACCCCAGTTGTTGAATTTAGGGAAAAATGCAAAGAATATGCCTTAAAGCAAGTTGCTAGACAAAAAGAAGAAATCAGGAGACTAGGTTGCCTAGGTGATTATGATCATCCTTATCTCACTCTTCTTCCTGAATATGAAGCCAAGCAAATTGAAGTATTTGCTGCCATGGCTTTAAAAGGATTTATCTATAAAGGTGTAAAGCCAGTCTATTGGTCTCCATCAAGCGAATCTGCATTGGCTGAGGCTGAAATTGAATATCATGATGTCAAAGCTAGGACAATGTATGTCAAATTCAAGGTAAAAGATGGCAAAAATAAGCTTTCTAATACCGATTATATCGTCATTTGGACTACAACTCCTTGGACAATTCCCGCCGACCAAGCCGTTACAGTCAATCCTAAATTCGAATATGGGTTATTTAAGACTGATAAGGGTAATTTATTATTCCTAGTATCTTTGCAAGAAAAGTTAAAAGAAGAACTAGGATTAGGCAAGATTAGCTTGCTAAAGACCTTCAAAGGTGGCGAATTAGAAGGAATAGTTTTGGAACATCCTTTATATAAAGATAGGGTTTCTCCAATAATCTGTGCCGCTTTCGTTACCGAAGATAGCGGGACTGGCTTAGTCCATACCGCCCCTGACCATGGTGTTGATGACTTCAATGCCTGCGCCAAATATAACATCAAGCCATTTTGCCCAGTCGATGAAAAGGGCGTCTTGAATTTAGGAAAAGATGATCCATTAACCGGATTATTCTATGAAGACGCCAATATTAAAGTAGTGGATATGCTTGCTGAATCTGGGCTTCTATTAAAAGAAGAAGACATAATCCACAGCTATCCTCATGACTGGAGGACTAAAAAGCCAGTCATATTCAGGGCTACCCCTCAATGGTTCTGCTCCATTTCTCCAATTAGGGAGAAGTTACTTGAAGAAGTAGCTAATATCAACTGGGTTCCTTCTTGGGGCGAAGGAAAGATGGTAAATATGATCAAGGATAGGGGTGATTGGTGTATCTCTAGACAACGCCTTTGGGGTGTACCGATTCCGATAATCTATAACGAAGATGGCTCTCCAATTATTGAAGAAGAAGTATTTGAACATATCATCTCTATAATCAAAGAAAAAGGTTCTTCGGCCTGGTTTGCCTTGACTGCAAAAGAATTATTGCCAGAAGGATATAAAAACAAGAAGTCTCCAAATGGCAACTTCAAGAAAGAAAGCGACATCATGGATGTCTGGTTTGATTCTGGCTCTAGCTGGAATGGAACCTTAATCGATAGGAATCTTAAATATCCTGCCGATATGTATCTAGAAGGTAATGACCAATATAGGGGCTGGTTCAATTCTAGTTTGATATTATCTACTGCTTTCTCTAATGTAGCTCCATTTTCAACTTGCTTAACCCATGGCTTTGTCATGGATGAAAAGTGGCAAAAGATGTCTAAATCTGCCGGGAACGGGGTCGATCCAAATAAGATTGCCTCGACTTATGGGGCCGATATCCTTAGACTATGGGCTGCTTCAGTTGATTATAGGGCCGATTGCAGGATTGGAGAATCTATCATCAAGACTGTTACGGATAATTATAGAAAGATTAGGAATACCTTCAAATTCATGTTAGGCAATCTAAATAATTATGTTCCTAACGAATCCAATGGATTACATTTATATACGGTTGATAAATTCGTCCTTTCTGAATTAGAAAGAGTGAAAAACAAAGCTA
>URTN01000063.1 GCA_900550795.1 uncultured Mollicutes bacterium | reverse complement strand
ACTGTATATAACGAAATAGTATCTCTTCATTTAGAGAATGTTGTTTCTTCAACATATCTATTTGATTTGATGGAGACTCAAATTAATCCTGATAATATCGATTACTATATCAGCATGGTCCATGAACAATCTTTGCTTCGTGAATTATTGCTTAAAGTAAAAGATATTCAGGAACAATATTCAAAAGGTGTTTCTGATATTGGCGATTTTATAGCCAAAAGTAATGATGAAATTGGCGCGATTGCTTCAAAACGACTAGTAAAAGGAATGAGGACGGCTGCTGAAGTTACTAATGAAGTTAGGGACAAATTAGCCAAGACTACCGCTAGTGATAACAAAGGCTTAACTGGCGTTGATACAGGCTATAAGAAACTAAACCAATTGACTCACGGCTGGCAAAAAGGAGACATGATTATCCTTGCTGCTCGTCCTTCCGTTGGTAAAACTGCCCTAGGAATGAATTTTGCCTTTAATGCTGCTATACAAGGACATGTGCCTGTAGCTTTCTTTTCACTAGAAATGTCTGCTGAAAAGGTCATGGAACGTCTAGTTTCCAATAGGGCTAATGTAGCTGGAGATAAAATCCAGACTGGATATATAAACGGTAACGAAAGAGTAAAGATTGCTTCCGCTATGGAAGAAATTTCTAAGCTTGAGCTATTCTTTGATGATACCCCTAATGCTAAGCTAGGTGAAATTGTTGCAAAGGCCACTAGGTTAAAGAAAATACATCCTAACCTTGGTTTAATTGTTATCGATTATCTTGGATTAATTACATATGTGGATAATTCAAACCTTAATGCAAGACAACAAGAAGTATCCTTGGTTTCTAGATCTATCAAGGCTTTGGCTAGAACTTTAAGGGTTCCTATTATTTGCCTTGCCCAGCTTAACCGTGACACCGAAAAAAATGAAGGCAAAGTACCATCTTTAGCTAATTTAAGAGAATCTGGTTCTATTGAACAAGATGCTGATATCATCATGCTTATGTATAGAGAAGACTACTATACAAATATGGGCCAATCAGTTAAGAGCAAAGGCTGGGCAAAAGATAAGAAACAACCGGAAGAACAAGAAGAAAAACAACCGAAGAAAGATAATTCTCTTTCCGATGTTAAGATTCTTGTCGCGAAAAATAGAAACGGTTCGACTGATAAATTGACTCTTTTGTTTAAGAGAGATTTCTCAAGGTTTGATGAGCCTTCCGATGATTATCTAAATAAAATGGCCGAAATGGAAAAAGAACGTGGTATAGATTAATGCTATCTATTGTTTTTGCTGGCTCAGGTAGCAAAGGCAATGCTACTTTAATTAAATCTAATTCCACCCTTATTATGATTGATGATGGATTGCCTAAATGTAGGATTAATGAAGGATTAAAGCTTTTTGATGCCTCAATTTCAGATATAAATGCCATATTTATTACCCATAATCATTCTGACCATATAAAAGGATTAGAAGTCTTGGGGGATGATTTGCCTTTATATGCAGGGGTATCTACTTTTCCTAGAGGAACTAAATATAATAGGATTAAGTCTTATAAGACCATAAGTATTGGTTCGATTAGAATTACTCCAATTGGAGTATCTCATGATGCTCCTAATCCTTTAAATTACATCATTGAAGACGATGATGAATCTATTGGATATGTAACTGATACTGGTTATCTTAGCGATAAGAATCTTTCCTTATTAGAAAATAAAACTTATTACCTATTAGAATCGAATCATGATGTCTCAATGGAATTAAATAGCAATAGAAGCAAGATTCTTATCGATAGGGTTCTCTCTGACAAAGGGCATCTTTCTAATGCAGCTTCGGCCGGGTATGCCTGCATGTTAATTGGAGATAAGACTAAAGCAATTTATCTAGGACATATTAGCGAAGACTGCAATAGTGAAGAGAAAGCATTGTCTACCTACAAAAGGATATTTAAGAAAAAGAATATCGATTTTGATTCATATGAAATTATTCCTACTAAGCAAAAAGAAATAGTTAAAGGTGGTAGTTGGTGAAAATATCTATCTATTGCATTGGCAAATTAAAAGAATCTTATTGGGTAGCAGCCTGCAATGAATATATAAAAAGAATTAACCCATATATCAAAATAGAGGTAATAGAAGTGCGAGATTTACCTATAAAGGAAAATGCTTCTAATGCTGAAATTGAAGAGATAAAAAACCTAGAAGGAAAGAAAGTCCTTTCTAAATTAAACCCTTCTTCATATCTAGTTAGCCTTGATTTAAATCAAAAGCAATATGATTCAATTGAATTTGCTAGCCACCTAGAAAAGATGTTAGTCGCGTCACGTTCTAATCTTAATTTTATTATAGGGGGTTCTTTAGGTTTATCAGACGAACTTAAAAAGAGGGCGAATGAATCGATTTGTTTTGGAAAAGCAACATTCCCTCACCAATTAGCAAGGGTAATGTTATTAGAACAAATTTATCGGGCTTTCAGGATAAATAACCACGAGCCTTATCATAAGTAGACTTATATTTTCATTGCAACTTCGTAGGCTCTCCAAATAACAGTCCTTAAATTTCCTACAGCAAGGCAATCGCCAACTAGATAGGTGTTCTTGCCTTTCTTTATTAATGGATCAGGATTATATCCAACTGACATAATGACTGAATCTACTGGTAGTTTTAAAGATTTTTCGCCCTTTCTTTCAATTACGATTTCCTTATCATCAATTGAAGATAATTTGGCTTCTAGATAAGTAGGAATCTTATGTAATTTAAAGAAATCTCTTAAATAGGAAGAATTAGCTAAACATACTCCTCTTTGGGCGATTAAATCATCTTTCATTTCTACAATGATTGGCTTCTTTCCCTGTAAATAAAGCTCATAAGCAACTTCACATCCAGTTAATCCTCCACCTATAACGGCGACAGTTTCACCAACTTCTTTGCCATTTAGATAATCGATAGCATCTATTGCCTTCTCGCTTCCTTCGATGTTGAAACGTTTTGGTTTAGAACCTGTAGCAATTACATAGGCATCCGCATTTAAAAAAGAAATATCTTTGATTTCATTATTTAGGTGGACCTCGATTCCCATTTCATTAATTACATGTTCATACCAGGCTTCTAATCCTCTTAGTTTTCCTTTAAAAGAAGCTTTGGATGCAGGGATGAATGTTCCACCTAAATGATCGCTTTTTTCATAGATAACAGGGGTGTGTCCACGTAATTTTAATACACGGGCCGTCTCCATTCCTCCGATACCGCCTCCAATGATAGCAACTGTCTTTGGGTGTTTAGTAGGTTTTATATTATGAATCTTAGATTGCATTGTTTCGGCATTTATCGCGCATCTAGCCATATGTAAGGCATCTGAAAGAGTTTGGTCATTTGCCACACCTTTATAATGTGCCATAGTAAAGCAACCATTATGGCAACAAATGCAAGGACGTATATCTTCTTCCTTACCTTCTTTTAGCTTTGTAACCCATTCTTCATCTGCTAGGAATTGTCTAGCGACTCCCATGGCGTCAATTTTATTTTCCTTAATGGCTTTAGCTGCTACTTTTGGATCCATTCTTCCCGCAACTACGATAGGTACATTTACAAACGGTTTTAAAGCAATTGCATCTTCAAGATTACAATTCTCTTCCATATAAATCGGAGGATGTGCCCAATACCAAGCATCATAGGTTCCATTATCGCAGTTAAGCATGTCATAGCCAGCATCCACTAGCATCTTGGCAGCTATTTTACTTTCCTCAAAATCCCTTCCAGCTTCTTTATATTCTTCATGAGGAAGAGCGCCTTTATTAAACCCCTTAGTCTTAGAGATAATTGAATATCTTAAAGATACTGGATAGTCTTTCCCGCATCTTTCCTTAATGGCTTTTACTATCTCTATTGGGAAGCGATATCTATTTTCTAATGAACCCCCGTATTCATCTTTCCTTCTATTTACATATTTCAAAGTGAATTGATCTAATAGATATCCTTCATGTACGGCATGGACTTCAATTCCATCGACTCCTGCATCTTTGCACAATTTAGAAATACGAGCAAAAGCATCTATCATCTTATGTATTTCTTTTATAGTCAAAGCCCTGCTAGGACATTTATCCGACCATCTATTCGGGGCAGGGGAAGAAGAGGCACATATCTTCTCTATATCCAAGAATGGTTTGCATAATAATTTCAGTGGCTTGTTGTTATTTATTGTAACCATCATTTGGTTAACTGCCATTGAACGTCCAAAACCTGCTGTAAGTTGGACAAACATCTTAGACCCATATGAATGTATTTCATCCATGAACTTCTTTAGTTTCTTATACATTCCCTTGTTTGAATATAACCATTGCCCACCCATTGGGTTTTGTATTGGGGCAATGCCAGGAAGGATGAGTCCTACATTGTTTTTGGCTTTTCCTAATAAGAATTTTGCGGCTTCTTCATCGAAATGGGGACGTTCCATCCATCCAAAAATAGAAGTCCCTCCCATAGAAGTCATAACAATGCGGTTTTTAATCTCGCAGTTATTAATTCTCCAAGGTGTAAATAACGGTTCTAACTCTTTATCCATAAATATGTCCTTTAATCGAACTGATTTTAGCATGCGAAAAGAAATTAACGATATTCAAATCTTTTTAATGTGTCTATTTTTAATTATTTAGTCTAATAAACCAAAATGAGCCATTGCCTTAGCCCATCCATCATTATCTATGTCATCAGTTACATAATCTGCGACTGATTTTGCTTCCCCATTTCCATTGCCCATGGCAACAGAAGTCCCTGCAAATAGAAGCATTTCGATATCATTAGAAGCATCGCCAATAGTCAAGGCATTTTCTTGTTCATATCCATAATATTCAAGTACGGATAATATTCCTTTTGCCTTATCTGAATCTTTTAACATGATATCAACGGCAAATTCGTCCCATCTAGCAGATTTACAATCTTCAAGGTGAGGAAGTATCAAAGATTCTTCAAATTCGTCGCAAAAGGCGATCATTTGATAGACAGTTCTATCATAATGGTCTGGGAATGTTCTTGGTTGAGGGAACCTTGTTCCATATTTTTCATGAGCAGAAATAACTCTTTCATCAATCATGTTGATATGACCTTCGTTTTCTTCAATTAAGGTCAAACCAAATTTAAGTTTTTTAGCAAAAAGAATCATTTTATCTACTACAGTAGGTGGGATTGGATATCTATAGATGATGTTACCTCCGATGATTGCATTGCTTCCATTCATCGTTATAAGTCCATCTGGGTGAAATAGATTTAAAACACCAGATTTCCTGATTAAGTAATAATTCCTGCCAGAGCACAAGAAAACCTTTATCCCGTTCTCCTGCATTTTCTCGATAGCTTCGATTGCAGATGGAGGAACCCTATTTGTCTTATGGGAGAATAATGTTCCATCAATATCGGTGAACACTATCTTGATTTTGTCTTTCTTGTTAACTATCGCTTCTTTCATCTTAACTATATATTTTACACGATTAATCCTTATATAGATAAACCAAGTTTAACGATTTAATCAATATGTCGATA
>URTN01000062.1 GCA_900550795.1 uncultured Mollicutes bacterium | reverse complement strand
TCTATAGGCTCTATAAAATATTTGCCTTCCATCCTTAGATGGGATAATAAACAAAAAGAATTATCTAGATGGAATAAGAGAAACTTGCCTTTTCTAGAAATATTAATAAATTTAGAACTAGTTACTTTATCTATAAATTCATCTAGATCTGTTTGGATTGTCTTGGAATAGATAGTATTTATCTTATTTATCTTCCTAGACACTAAATCTTTTTCTAAGACTCTTCTAAAAGTCTCTACTTCTGGTAATTCGGGCATATATTAATCCTTTGTTGAAGCAAAATTAGATCCAAATGAGCAACTTGCTTCCAATTTGACATCCATATTCACACAAGTTTCCATGATTTCTTTAATCTTGTTTGGCAAGAAACTTTCCTCGTCTTTATCCAAAAGGAAATCAAGTTCATCATGGATCTGAAGAACCATCTTGCTCTTGTAATTGTTCTTAGTTAGGAATTCATCGACTTTAATCATGGCAATTTTAATTAAATCGGCCGCACTTCCTTGGACTGGGGCATTTAAGGCAGCTCGCTTCGCTGCTTCGCGTTTTGCAAAATTAGGGGAAGTCAAATCCGGAAGGTATCTTCTTCTTCCAAACATTGTTTCGACATATCCGCTTTTTTCGGCATTTTCAATGATGCTAGATAGATAAGTCCTTATTTCAGGATAATGGGTATAGAAGCTTTTTATTAAGGAAGAAGCTTCGGCAGGGGAACAACCTATTTGCTCGCTTAATCCATAAGAAGTAGTCCCATATATAATTGCAAAATTGACAGCCTTTGCCTTCTTTCTTAAAGCATGTGGGACTTCTTCATCCTTACTTAATCCGAATACTTTTCTAGCAGTCTCGCTATGGATATCTCTATTAGAAGAGAATATTTCTTTGTAGTCTTTTGAATTAGCTAAAGAGGCTAGAACCCTAAGTTCGACCTGTGAATAGTCTAAGGCCATAATCTTATTGGATGGATAATGGAAACATGCTTTTACTTTTAATCCATCTTCATCTTTTCCGGATATATTCTGCAAATTTGGATTAGAAGAAGATAACCTACCTGTTGTAGTAAGGGCTTGGTTAAAGATAGTATGTACTTTCCCATCTTCTTGGATATGGGGGATAAATCCATCGACATATGTACCTAATAATTTTGCATATTTCCTATATTCAAGTAGGTGTTTAGGGAATTCGCTTTTGTCTAATAAGGAATTCAATATATCGCTAGATGTGCCTTTTCCTTTTGGAGAGACTAGTTTCATCTCATCAAATAAAATTGCACTTACTTGTTTAGGGGAGGCAGGATTAAATGGATGGCCTGCTAATTTAAATAAAATCTCTTCTTCTTCCTTTAATTTGTCTTTGAATCCTTTTCCTAAAGAGGATAGTTCATCCTTAGAAAGAGGGAAACCTTCTATTTCCATCTTGGCTAAAATCCTAGCCAAAGGAAGCTCGATGTTGTTATATAAATCTAGTTGGTTATTATCTTTTAATAACGATAAGGCCTTGTCTTTTATTAGATAAGAATTTCTAGCAATAGAAGTGCACCTCATCTTGTTGAAACTAGATAAAAGGCTAATTTCATCATGATCAACGTTTAATCCATAATATTCAAAGCAAGATTCTTCAACTGCGCAGATTGATGAATCCAATACATAAGAAGATAGCATTGCATCGAATATATCTCCATTTAATCCAATGCTAAATTTATTCAATATGACAATCGCTTTCTTATAATCATATGTAACCTTTGATATATCTTTGTTTTCGAGGGCTTCCTTGAATTTGGGATTTTCTAAAATTAAGGAGAATGGGACATAATAGGATTTATCGTTCATAAAAAGGGCAACCCCATGCGGAGTAACCTTATAATATGGCCCGTCATCTATATCAAAATAGAAGGAGAATCCGTCTTTAAATGTAATGCTGTCTAGGCTAGATAAAACAATTACATCGACTTTCTTTTCTTCCTTTTTAAGATCAGAAGAAGATAGTTTGGCTTCAAGTTGCTTTAATTCATATTTGCTAGTAAAGGCTTTGGCCTTGCTATATTCATATCCTTTATATAGAAGCGAATCTAGTTCAAATGGAAGGTCTACATCCAATTTGATAGTGGCTAATTTCAAACATTCTCTTCCCATAGCCTCGCCATCTATTATCTTTTGGGCCATCTTACCTTTGATCTTGCCTTCTTTTGCAGCAAGGATAATCGAATCAAAATCCTGATATTCCTGGATTAATTTTTTAGCAGTTACATCTCCAATTCCTGCAATTCCAGGAAGATTATCGCTAGAATCACCCCTAAGTCCTTTATAAGTAATGGTTTGTAAAGGATAGAATCCAAATTCGGAGAATATATTATCTTCGTTAACATTCTTTAATTCGGATAGCCCCTTAACTGGTAGATTAATGGAGATATTTTTATCGATTAATTGAAGATAATCCCTATCGGAAGTATATATTTCTACCTTTATTCCTTTTCTAGAAGCTTCTTTAGCAACCGAGCCACAAATATCATCAGCCTCGACTCCATGCAATTCAAAATGAGTAATAGATAAAGAAGACAATAAATCCCTAGATAAAGGGAACTGGGTCTTCAATTCCTCCGGACAAGGTTTCCTATTGGCCTTATAATCGGCGAATTCTTCTTTCCTAAAAGTATGGGAATCGCAGTCAAAACCAACGAATATCCCATCATTTTTACCTAATTTGGCTAGTATTTTCAAAATCATGTTACCAAAGGCGAATATAGCATTGGTAGGTTGGTTGAAACTTGTCCTCATTATGGATTCAGGACCTGCAAAGCTAGTCGCATAGAAAGCCCTGAACAACAAAGAATTCCCGTCGATTACAATTAATTTATCCATTTTTATATCTTCCTTATCTCATCCGCGATGAAATTATTCCTTTTATATGTATCTTTATGACCTTTTAGTAATATGGTGTTGCCTTCTTTTAATATAGGATAAGCAATATCATAGACATTTGGGAAAAGGGTGAATTCAACTGAAGTCGTGTCGTTATAGACACTTAAGAAAGCCATCCTGCTGCCTTTTTTAGTTACGATTGCCTTAACTAAGGAAACTATCCCGACTGTAACAAATTCCTTCTTATTATCTATATCATCTAGATTAATCGCCTTTTCCTTTTCGATTATCTCTTTTTTATTTTCTAGCAATGAAGAAGACAAAATTACTCCTAGAGCCTCTTTTTCGTATAGAAGGTCATTTACTTTGTCATCCCTAATGGACTTTAATTCAGGATAAGGAAAATCTAAATCTAGCAAACTAGTTCCATCTTCAGCAACCATCATATCGGCATAATTAATGATATTTGGGGCATTTAGCCTCTTGCTAGGCCTATTTAAAGGGAAGGAGTCGAAACACCCTGCATCGATGTATTTTAGGAATGAATCTAGTTTCAACCCATGCCCTTTATTCCTGCAGGCGAAATCAAATAGATTCTTATAAGGCCCATTTTGCTCCCTTTCGATTACTACTAATCTAGATAAAGAAGTAGAACTTACTAATCCTAGGTTAGATAAAGGGAACATTATCTTATTATCTTCTAGAGGTAAGAAATAATTAGCCGCCTTGTTTATATCTGGAGAAAGGAAACTAATCCCCATCCTTTTAGCCTCTAGATAGGCGGATTTGAATTTAGGATCGCTAAATGCAAGAGTAGAAAGATAAGCACTATAGAATTCTTCCTTGTAATAATATTTTAGATAAGCCATCTGGAGTAGAAGTATGGCATAGGATACGGAGTGGGATTTATTAAATCCATAGGAAGCGAATTTATATATTTGCTCGAAAGTCTTGAGGGCAACTTCCTTGCTATAACCTGAATTTAGGCACCCGTTAATGAACTTGTCTTGCAGTGATTTAAGCTGCAATTGGTCCTTTTTAGAGATGGCACGCCTAAATAAATCGGCTTCTCCAAGGCTAAAAGAAGCCATCTTCATTGCAAGAAGCATAATTTGCTCTTGATAGACAATAATTCCATATGTAGGGGATAATATTTCTTCTACTTCCTTATTAATATAATAGGTTCTCTCTATGCCTTTCTTTCTTTTTGCATAGGTAGAGATAAATCCCATTGGACCAGGCCTATATAAGGCGATAAGAGCAACTATATCATCAAAAGAAGTTGGCTCTAATATGGAAATTGCATTATTCATGCCCTTTCCTTCAAGTTGGAATATCCCAACAGTCTTATTTTCCCTAACTAATTTTATCGCGTTTTCGTCTTCATAAGGGATATCTTCATAATTAATGGAAATCCCTCTTCTAGACTTGATTAAATCAAGGCAATTATGGATAGTAGTCAAATATCTAATGCCTAATAGATCCATCTTCAGGAAGCCTTGCTTTTCTAATGGGCTTCCTTCAAATGTAATGAGTTCATCCCCATCATTATCTTTAATAGGAACGTCATTATATAAAGGCTCCCCATTTAAGATAACCCCAGAAGGATGGATGCCTTCTTGGCGGGGAAGACCTTCGATTTTGGATGCTAAGGAGACGATGGATAGGTAATAATTATCTGAATCAACTAGATTCCTAAATTGGTTATTCTTTTTATAATTCTCTCTTAATGACCATTTGGAATTATTGATAGTCTTCGCGATTAAATCTATTTCCCTAGGTTCAAAATCATATACCCTTCCAATGTCGTGCAAGCTTGCTTTTGGACCTAGAGTCTGTATGACTTGGATATGGGCAACTTTATCATTTCCATATTTCTCTTTTAGATAGGAAATGACTTCTTCCCTTCTAATATCTTCGAAGTCCATATCAATATCAGGCATGCTAGCCCTGCTAGGGTTTAAAAATCTTTCGAACAATAGCCCATATTTAATTGGGTCAGCTTTTACTATCCCTAAAGAGAAAGATACCAAAGAACCTGCACTAGATCCTCTTCCTGGACCAACTAGGATTCCTTTTTCTTTAGCCTTCTTGCAATAATCATTAACAATAAGGAAATAATCAGAATATCCCATCTCATCAATTGTTTTTAATTCATATTCAAGCCTAGATTTATATTGCTCGGAGATATTTCCAATTCTAGAAGATAAGCCTTCATATGCTAATTTAGCTAGGTATTCACTAGAAGTTAGATTCAAGTCATTTTCAAAATGAGGAAGTTTGCCACGCTTTTGATAGAAAGAAAAAGAAGTGGATTCTGCTATTCTTTTGCAGCTAAATAGTTCATCTTCATTAAAATAACTCGATAAAATCTCATCTTCTAGGAAGTAAAGGTCCCCTTGAAGTTTTTTATCTTTTAATTTATTTCCCTTTTCGATTGAAGAAAGTATCTCTAAGGAAATCGCATCGTTACTTTTTTGATATGCAACAAAAGGGAAAGCCACGCTTAGATAAGTGTATTTAGAGGCAAATTCCCTTAAAGAAGTGATGTAACTAGGATTATCTTTTAAATAAGGAATACCTATATAAGTTTCCTTAAAAGAAGAGAAATTAGTAACTAAATCAATAGATAGATTCCTATCTTTATTTAATATGCTTTCTTTT
>URTN01000061.1 GCA_900550795.1 uncultured Mollicutes bacterium | reverse complement strand
CAATAATATATTAGAAGTGACGGTTGACTTTAATGAAACCAAAGTACCAGTTTCTTTGGCTTCGAATTTTGACGGTGCTAACAAGTATAAAAAATCGGAAAAGATTACTGAAATATTTGGCAAGTCTAATATGGCTGATGAAGCAAAGTTCTTTGATGAGCAAATATCCTCCTCTTCAATCTTCCAGGCTTATCTAGATACTGCTTCCACAGCAGCCGATTCTGCTACGTTTGCTACTTATAACGGTGTTTTAGGTGCAATTGCTAAAGGCAATGCTACTGATCCAACATTAAAAGATGTAAATATCATAAATTATCTAAAAGACTTCAATAATTATGATTCGAATCTAGGAAAAGAATTGCTTGCAGGTCAATTAGACCATTATATGGAACTTAATGTTACTAATATTAATAGATATACCGTTGGCGGTTCTTTGTCTAAACCATTAGCAGCCAGATCTACCTTTATCTCTTCTACAACCTTCACTTCGTTCAAAGAAAACAATTATGCTAAATTAGATGAAAATGCCTTAAATGGGTTAGCTAACATGATTAATCTATTATATGATTTGGCCAATTCCAATAAGACTGTTACCTATTTAGGGGAGATAAAGAATGAAAATAGGCATTATGTCGATTTGGCATATCTAGGCTCTATATACGATATACTTGCTACTAAAGGTATCTATACCGCTAATAAAAACGATATGTTTGATTTGAATAATCCTACTAATTACTTCAAAGACGCTTCTGGTCAAGTATTTAGTTATTCTAGCGTTGCATCCATTATCTCTGCATCATGAAGAACTATCTAAAAGAAGAAGTGCAAGGCGAATCTAGTTGCCTTGGCTCAATGTTTAAATGTTTCCTTTTCCCTTGCGATTCTTTGGATGAATTTAAAAGCAAGTTAGAATCAATTTGCAAGGAACATCATAAAGCTAAACATATTCCTTATGCCTATATCATTAATAATGAAGTAAGGTGCAGCGATGATGGGGAACCTTCATCTACTGCAGGCAAGCCAATGCGAGACTTCTTGACTAGAAATGAAATGGATAATGTAGGAGTAATTGTAACTAGGTATTACGGGGGCAAAGATCTAGGAGTAGGAAGACTTCGTTCCTATTTTCTTCTATCTTTAGAAGAAGCCTATAAAAAAGCTAGTTTCATAACAAAAGAAGAGACCCATTATGTAATTATCTCTACTCCTTATGATATTTTCTCTTCTATTTCTAGGTTAGCTAAATCCAAACATATATGCATCAAAGATATTTCCTATCAGATGGATGTCATATTCTCTATATACGCCAAAAAAGAAGAAATAGATTCCCTTCTATCTTCTTTTGCTGATGCTTATCTTCTTCTAGAAGAAGGGGATAAGTTAATTGAGAGTAAATATCTATCCTAAATAGATTTGAAAAGGGATAAAATATCCCTTGTGGAGGTAGTTATGATTCCAAAAGATGAACTTAATTCCAGAAGACTAAGGTTTTTAAAGGGAATGGAGCCTAATAGCGTCGCTATTTTATTCTCTGGCGAGCCAAAAATAATGTCTTTAGATGAGGATTATAAATTCGAGGTTAATAGGAATTTCTATTACCTAACTGGCATAGAACAAGAAAATTCCATCCTTTTGCTAGTCAAGACCGAAGGAGAGGAAAAAGCCATATTGTTTATTTCTAGCTATGATGAAAACAAAGAGAAATGGTATGGAAAGAAATTAACAATAGAAGAAGCCAAAGAGATTTCTTCTATCAATAATGTCTTGATTAGCCCTTCTTTCCAACCAAGGCTAGAATCATTGATAAAAGATGAGAATTATCCAATAAAGAGTATATATTTCGATTCCGATCCTGAATTAAAGATTGGACCAGCTTTATTTGTCGATGGATTTATAAAGACATTATCTTTATCTTATCCAAGTTTGGCCTTTAAGGAATTTAATCCAATCATCACTAGACTTAGGATGGTTAAATCTAAATATGAAGTCTGCGAATTCGTCAAGGCGATTGAAACCACCCGTCAAGGGATAAAGCTTGTCATGGCCGAGACTAGAGGTGGGGCAAAAGAATATGAACTAGTATCCACCTTCTTAAAAGCCATCAATGACGATAATGAATATCAAGGCGAATCCTTTAATACTATTATGGCAAGTGGAATCAATGCGACTACCCTCCATTACCCAAATCCACAGGGAATATGCAAGACTGGTGAATTATTATTGATGGATCTAGGCGCTAGACATAATTATTACTGCGCCGATATTTCTAGGACTATCCCAGTAGGTGGCAAGTTCAATGAATACCAAAAAATGGTATATGAAATTGTATTGGGTGCTAATAAGGCAGTTGCTAAATTTGCAAAGCCAGGGGTTACATTAAAAGAATTGAACGAATTAGCAAAAGAATATCTAGCATCCGAATGCCTTGAAAAAGGAATAATTAGCAATAAGGAAGATATATCTAAATATTATTTCCATTCCGTTTCCCATCATATTGGACTAGATACCCATGATTTAAGTGATAGGGATTTGCCTCTAGAAGAAGGCAATATAATCTCAGATGAACCTGGGTTATATATAAAAGAAAAAGGAATAGGGATAAGGATTGAAGATGATTTATTAATCACTTCGACTGGAGCGGAAGTATTATCTTCCTCCATCTTAAAAGAAATCGATGAAATCGAATCGTTTTATAAATTAGGTAAGCAATAATGACCGAGACGACTATATTAAACTCTAATGACAACAAGGAAAAACCAACATTTAAGGAAAAATTGCTAAAAGCCCTTAGATATATAAAAAATAACATCATGGTTACCTCCAATGGGATGGCCATTGGTTTATTTGGTACCCTTATTATTGGGACTATATTCGATTTATTTGCAAAGATCCCAATGATGGGGGCAATAGCAAGCTGGACCACTCCACTAAAAGGAATATTAATGGGGGCTGGCATTGGAGTAGGTGTAGCTCTAGCTAAGAAAAGAAGTGGCGTTGCTGTCATAGCAATTTTATCTGCTGGTGCGATTGGTAATTATGCTTTCTCTTTTTCTACTGGAGAAGTAGCTTTAATAAAAGACCCATTATCTTGCTATGTATCGACTTTATTAGCCTTACTAGTAATAAAGCTAGTAATGAGAAAGAAGACTCCAGTAGACTTGATACTTATTCCTTTACTAGGAGTAGGTACAGCTATGTTATATTCTTTCCTCTTAGCAACTCCAATCCATTATATAACCATAGGAATAGGGGAATTAATCAGGTTATGTTTCTCTAATATAGTCATATCCTTCTTTATGTGTATATTGGTATCGATGCTAGTAGGCATGGCCTTGACTGCCCCGATATCTTCGGTTGCTATATGTGTTGCAATTAATATAGGTGGCATATCTCCTTTAGCCTCGGCAGCTGCTTTAATTGGATGCTGCACCCAGATGGTTGGGTTTGCTATCCAATCCAAAAAAGATAATTCCATCTGGACTTGCTTAGCCATTGGATTAGGTACAAGCATGCTTCAATTCAAAAACATTGTCAGGAAACCATTGATATGGCTACCTACGATTATAGTCTCTGCTATATTAGGGCCATTTGCCATGCTATTCCCGATTAATGATATCCCTGCTGAATTTGGATCAAGCCTATCCGTTGGGGCTGGGATGGGTACTTCTGGATTAGTTGGGCCTTTGAATTTCCTCTCTTCGACTTCTTATTCCTGGGTTATGGCCTTATATATAATAGGTATATGTATATTAGCCCCAATCCTACTAGTATTCCTAGTCGACCTTGCCTTTAGGAAACTAAATATCATCAAAGACGGGGATTTCTCCTTGGCTACTGATTTATAATTCCTTACAAAACATTATTCTTGTCTAAAAATATTAGAATTTATCCCAATTTTAATTTGGTTTATTTTATAATGATGTCGTTATGAAAAAATACATCTTGGCAATAGACCAAGGCACGACCTCGACACGTGCCATTTTAATTAATAAAAAAGGCGAGGCAGTATTTAAGGCCCAGAGGGCTATAGATTGCATTTATCCTAAACCAGGTTGGGTAGAAGAAAACCCAGATAAGATTTGGATTAGTGTTATCGATGTTATTAATGAATTATTAGTAGTTGCATCTTCTTCGATGGATGAAGTTGATTCAATCGGCATTACTAACCAAAGAGAAACGACAGTTGTCTTTGAAAAAGAAACAGGCAAGGCAGTTTTTAATGCGATTGTCTGGCAATCAAAGCAAACCCAACCATTATGCGAAGAAAGAAATGATAAATTCGATTTCATCCAGCAAAGAACTGGATTAAGGATGAATCCATATTTCTCTGCATCTAAGATTAGATATATTCTTGACCATATTCCTAATGGACAAGAAAGAGCTGAGAAAGGTGAATTATTATTTGGGACAATCGATACATGGCTAATGTATAAGATGAGTAACAGCAAGATATTTGCTACCGATCCTACAAATGCAAGTAGAACCATGCTATATGACATCTTTACCAATTCTTTTAGTAAGGAATTATGTGATATATGGAATATCCCAATGTGCATGCTTCCAATAGTAAAAGATAATAATGCCGATTTTGGTGAAGCTAGTTTCTTCTCTGGGAATGTCCATATTCATGGGGTATGTGGCGACCAGCAAAGTGCCTTATTTGGACAGTGTTGCTTCCATAAAGGGGATAGCAAGAATACTTATGGGACTGGTTGCTTTATGTTGATGAATATCGGTGATAAACCAATTATATCCAAACAAGGATTATTAACTACAGTTGCCTGGTCACTTGATTCTAAAGTTACTTATGCCCTTGAAGGTTCTGTATTTATTGGAGGGGCAATTGTACAGTGGCTTAGGGATGAGACTAGGTGGTTTGAGGATTCTTGTGATTCCGAGATGTATGCGAAAAAGCGTCCAGATACAAATGGGGTATATTTTGTCCCGGCTTTTGTAGGACTAGGTACTCCATGGTGGAATGATGATGCTAGGGGAGCTATATTTGGATTAACCCGTGGGGCTGATAGGCATAACATCACCCGTGCTGGATTATATTCAATCGCCTACCAATCTAAAGATGTAATCGAGACGATGAAAAAAGAAGCGGGGTTAAACTTATCTATATTAAAAGTAGATGGAGGGGCTTCTGCCAATGATTTATTGATGCAATTCCAGGCGGATATATTAGGATGCGAAGTTATTCTTCCTTCTTGCCTAGAGACAACGGCTTTGGGGGCAGGATATTTTGCAGGATTAGGATCAGGATTCTGGAAGGATCTAGATGAAATTCATTCTAATCACTGCGTGAAGAAATCTTTCTCTCCAAAGATGAAACAAAAAGAAATCGATAGGCTTTATGATGGCTGGTTAGCAGCAGTTAAGGCTACAATGGCTTTTGCAGAAATTGAGAAGAAACAAAAAGAAGAAAGAAAATAAAGTTACTATCTAAAGGACTCGAGTTTGGGTCCTTTTTGTTTCTAGATTATTCTTTCGTAATTAAGCAATCTGTGTTAAGGTATTTATGAAAAACTGAAGTCCAACTTCGGAAAATCTGAAATCAAACTTCGGAAAATCTGAAATCGTACTTCAGAAAATATAAAAAGGAAGAGGAAGATAGTCATGATTAAAAGA
>URTN01000060.1 GCA_900550795.1 uncultured Mollicutes bacterium | reverse complement strand
TATTAAGTTTAGCGTTTATTCCCCTACTTCTTTTGTCTTCTTGTGGCGAAGTCGATACAAATAGTGATGTTTGCTCTACAACTGAATTAACTTCTTCTTCCCCCCGTGAAATGTATGATAATTCCTATGGAAAAGATAGGATTCCAGATTATTGGGATTCTTATGGCTGTGGCGATCCTTTTGTTTATAGATACGATGGGATGTATTACCTAATTGTTTCCACTAAATCTATGGAAACAGGCGTCATGGGATGGAAGTCAAAAGACATGCTCACTTGGGAAAAAGTACAGGCCGAAGGACTTCCTGAGGGATATGTTTCAGTTGACGAATCTACTTTTACAGCGTATGCCCCTGAAGTTATTTATAAAGACGGTTGGTTCTATATGTGTGAATCAAGAAGAGGGCAAGGGCACTATATATTGCGTTCACGTTCACCTGAGGGTCCATTTGTTAAATACATTGACAATTTCGGTGAAAGAATTGATGGTTCGTTTTTCCTAGATGATGATGAAACTTTATATTTCCTTAGGGCAAATAACGACGGAATCAGAATTAACAAAATGGATGATGATTTAAATATCATCGGAAAAGTTAATTTGGAGAATACAATGATCGGTGGATGGACTGAAGGTCCAGGTTTAATTAAGAAAGATGGTTTCTATTATTTAACATTTACGGGAACCGCAGTCACTTCTCCCGGATACAGAGTCGCCTATTCATATTTTGATTCAAATGTAACTGATAAAGCTATGTTCCGTAGGGGCGCGTTCCAATATGGATCTTGTATTTTGCTTAATACATCTAGCGAATATAACGGATTAGGACATAGTGCTTCTGTATTAGGCCCAAACATGGATTCCTACTACATGGTCTATCACGATTTAATTAGTTTAAACGGACCATATAGGCGTTTTAATATGGCTAGGATGTTGTTTAATGGATCTGAATTAGGTGTTAATCATCCTGAAAAGAAAGATAATCTAGTTCCTCAGATGCCTGACTTCTCTTCCTATAATAAAGAAGGGTTTGATTTAGAGAATGGCTTTGTTCTTTCTAATAAGTCTACCTCCAGTTATTTTACCGTTGAATTCAATACAAGAGGCGAAGGAAAGAAGATGGTTTTGTCTTATTCTTCTCCAACTGATTATGCTTATGTAATTAATAATTCTAATAAGATAAGTTTGCATCAAGTTAGTAATGGAAATGATAAAGTTTTAGCCTCTTCTACGTTAAATAAACAATATGATTACGACTATTTGCATTCATATCGTATTCAATATAAAGATTCAAGATTTGCGCTTTATTTTGATTCAATGAAGAAGATTGACGTTATGTTAGACACTGCTTTAAAAGAAGGCAAAATCGGTTATGAAGAAGGAAGCGATTATTCATTCACCGCCTTTACGAATGACGCCTTTGATTCAAGTGAGAAAAGAGACTGGAAACAAGATAAATTCTATGCCTCTGAATATGATGAAGAAAAATCGACTTTTAAATCAGATTTAGTAAGAATTGAAAAGAGTGAAGCCGGGAACGGGGTTGATGGATCTAAAGCCGTTAGACTTAATAAAGGCGAAAGAGCTTCTTATAGAGTTTATCTAAATGAAGACAGCAATTATGGAATCGATCTAACTGTTCCTTATACATCCATGGGCAAATACATTGGAATAAGGCTAGATAATGGAAAAACCTATAAGTGTAAGATTCCTTCATATAGTTCTTTGGATGACGTTATTAAGGTTAATATTGGTCAAATAGAAGGAAGTAAAGGAACCCACTATCTCACCTTCTATGGTCTTGAAGACGGTGTCGAATTCATCAATGGCGAATTTTATAAGACTACAAATAATAAATTGACATTTGAGAATGATTTGAAATCATTTGTTACTCATGGTGTTAATTATGTAAATATGTGGAAGATAAAATATGATGGCCATTATGCCTTAAGCGGGAATAGACAACTTCTATATATTGGCGATTCTACAATGAGAGATTATGAAGTTGAAGTCGATATGACTCTTGATGGAGAAACGCAGGCTACAAGTGCCGGAATATTGCTTAGAGGTTCAAATGCTGCCTTTGCTAGTTCAGATAGTGATGATTCAATCCAAGGCTTCTATTGTGGGTTAGGTAACTCAAGTGTGTCTATTAAGGAATGCAATTATGGCGATACCCTTTCCGGGCCTAGTGACGCTGGAATTAATTTGTTTCCAAGTGGGAAAAAGATACATCTTAAAGCAGTCGCGAAAGGCAATAATATCTCTTTATATATTAATGGTGAGTTATCTTTGACTTATCTAAGTTTAACTGGCCCAACCCATGGCCCTGCCGCTTTATATACTTGTGGAGCTGCTGCAGTATATCAAAACTTGAAGGTTACAATCCTTTAACCCACCACTGTTCCTCCTTTATAGGCCTTGCTTGCATGGCCTATTTTAATTTCCAATAGCCTTCCTTTTTGCTGCCTATGCGTTTTATGATTTCACTAGAGACAAGTTTATTAATTGAACGCTGAATGGTTATTGTAGACAAAGAAAGTGCGCTAGAAGCGTTAGAAATGCTATTTAGAGTGTCGTTCTGTCTAAAATAGTCTAATAATGCCTTATCGGCCTTTGTAAGCTTCAAATCGCCTATTTTCTCGTTTAACTTCTTTTCTTTTTCATTTTGATCTTGGCTTCTTCTTTTTATTATGAAAGAAAAGTAACCGTTCTCATTTCTAATTGAATATGAAATTCCCACTTCTTTTAAAGCATCTAAGATTATCTTAAATCCGCCTCCTAGATCTTTAATTTCTCCTGATAAATACATAATTATCGCGATTAATGGGTTTCTTGGCTGGGTTCCTAATGTTTCTTTATAAAAATCATTTATGGAAAAAGAGGAAGACATTTCCCCTGGGTTTGAAATGCTTATTGACCCTGGAGTAATCTCAATTTTGTTAGGTTTCTCAGAAGTATAATCTTTATGAATCAAGCTATTTAAAACAATTTCATAAAGCGCGTTTAAAGGAATTTCTGGGATTTCATCTATCTTATCGCCGACTTGTTTTAAGGCCCAACGGATGTTCTTTTTGATAAAGGAGAATTCTTCTTTTATACAGTCGAATATATTACCGTAAAAACACTTTTTATCGATTATCGTCCGCTTTTCATCAGTTGCATATACGATTTCTTCGATTAAATGGGGCTTTTTGGTTGATAAAAGAGAAAAACAAGCATTGTTAAGATAACCATCCTCTTCCAAAGATAGCATTTCAAGGGCTTCATCGACGTTCTTGTATACGTACTTTATCCTATGACACTCATTGGCTTTGTTGATAATCTCGATTAGTTGTCTCTCATCTATATCTTCTGATGTAAAATCCGTCAATGAATGTTCCCATGTGGAATTATTTGAATGTCTCTTTTTAAAGAACGACTCGAGGTCATCCTGTGTCATTTCAATATCTTGATCATCGTCTCTTATGAAGTAATGACCGAATGCCGAATAAGGTGCTTTTTCACCTTTAACTGTCAATTTGATAGTTTGAATGCCGTCTAAACTATCAAATTGTATCAAAGGTATTACGGTTGGTTTGATACTTGATTTTATCATTAGAGAAAGCCTTTGGATTATATCCTTTTCAATAGGCTGTTCTGCAGGGTTCCCATTATTATCAACACAAAAGTATAAAGTACCATGACCAGTGGTGTTTAGCATAGACGTTAACGAAATCATTGCCTGATTTATTTCATATAAAGTTTTCTTAAATTCAAGCGTTTCAGTTTCATAATTTAACATATGACTTACCTCTTTGATAAACTATCAATATTTTATACTAAAACTATCATTAATTGCAAAAATGATATTTAAGGAATTTTTCGTTAATGTTCATGTTGGAACTCTTTTTTGTCCTTTGACTACGCCATGGAATGATGTGTTCTCTAATTAATGAAGAGGATTGATTCAAAAGATAAAAAGATTTGTATAGAATTCGTCAATAAAAAACTAGAATCTGCTTTTTAGAGAATCTAGTATAAGCTCAAGTATTTTCTAACTTGTTTACTACAAGGTTATTTAACCACGAATTAAGAGTTTATTGGCCTAAGGCTATTTCGATTGATAATTGATTGATTCCTCCTCAATCAACTTGAATTTGAACAAACCAGTGGCATTTAAGTCAACATCATGCATATTAATCGCATTTATTTGATGATTTTTATAAGTTGTATAGTAATAAATGCCCTTATTTAGGTCGCAGCAAGAGGTATAGATGGTATATTCATATTTGCCTTCTTTTACCTCACAAACACCATTTTGTTGCTCAACACTATGCATTATATGAAAGAATTGATTGACATTTTCTATGTTGTTATTTGAGGTGGTGGAATTGAACTTCGTAAAAGCTACCCTAACGAATCTAGATTGACTGGACAAATCACCAGGAAGCCCTATGGCGCCCATGCCTCTACTATATAAGGATAAATCGATGTCTTTAGAGAATGTATTAATAGGATCTTTGTTTGAAAGACTTCTATAGTTATTTAAAGCTGCCATTTGATATTCAAATGGAGGATTGTTTGTTAAAACTCCAATAGTATGCTCAAATACTTTTATCCCACCAATTCTATTCTCAATAACTATGCTTTCATCGGCATCTGATACTATGTAGTGCAATTGAGATGGCGGTAATTGTGGGGAAAACGAATCATTTGTAACATTAATAGTTCTTAGTTTCTCTTTTACTTCTTTAACATTCTTACATGTGGAAAGAATATAAAGTATAAATTCAAAACTAGCGATATTATCTTTATTTTCTTTAAATTCTTCATAATGACAATTGCCTACAAAGTTCAGTCCGGCCATTCCTAAACCATGTTCGTTTATGCCGTCATAAAGTAGTGGGAAATTATTTTCAATATGCGCCATTCCTACAACTGCATAATGTGATGAGTTTTCTTCTTTATATTTATATTTAATTGGATAATTTCTTGGAATAATTACAACTTCTTCGCCGTAAGAGAATTCATAATCTAGATTTCTTCCAAAATAAGTCGAACCGGATTTATATGAAATTGCTGTACACATTTTCTTTATTCCTTTTCTTCTTGATTTGCTTTATCGAACATTTCTTTTACACTTGGAGCGTTCTTTGTAAGTTTTTTAATTGATAAATCTTGTGCTTTATCATTTGCTAAGCGAAGGTTACGTTCGGAGCTTTGAAGATTCTCTTTTACTTTTTGTAAGTGAGTGATAGTTTTGTCTATTTCTTCTATAGCGGTGGTGAATTTGCCTGCAGCTATTTGGAAGTTCTTAGAAAATCCATCTTGGAACTTCTTTAAGTTGTCCTCAAAGTTATTAACATCAAGATTTTGTGCTTTTACTAAAGCGAGTTCTTTTTTGTATTCGATAGAGTTTTTAGCGGCATTGGTTAATAACCCGATTATAGACATGAAGCATTGAGGTCTTACTACAAACATCTTCTTGTATTTGTATGAAACATCTACTATTCCGGAATTATAAAGCTCACTATCAGGCTCGAGAGTAGATACCAATACGGCATATTCACAGTTCTTTTCGTTTCTATCTTTATCAAGCTCTTTGAGGAAATCATCGTTTTTATGTTTTTTCGTATTCGTTTCGGTTTCGTTTTTCATCTCAAACATGATGGAGATATATTCTTGTTCGTCTT
>URTN01000059.1 GCA_900550795.1 uncultured Mollicutes bacterium | reverse complement strand
TCTCTAAGAAAGCCTCTATGGGTGCCTACAAAGCCCGAAAGGTAGCGATGAACCATATTGATTGAGCCAATCGGGTTTTCTTGTCTGACAAATTCTTGGTGGATGGGATATTATGCCAAGCAGTCAACGAGCCTTAAATTATCCCTTACGTGCACTGAGGAGTTTATAATTAATTCATTTAATGGAAAGACAGTAGCTTCTTCTGCGTTTATGTTCAATCGAATTGAATCTCTTCCATTGATTCCGGACATTATGGTTGTCTTCTAGATTCAAATTTGTTTCGTAATAATCTATTTTGCCACTGTTAAGGAGCTCTATCATCTTATAAAGAAATACAGAATTGATTCCTGTATTTAGGTATTCAGGCAATACGCATACTAATCCTAATTCAATTACCTTTGGATTCCTAATTGCCTTTAGAACCCTAAATAAAGTAGGTAATGTTAATCTTCCGCCGCTTTTGGATATCGCTTTCCCAATAAAAGGGTAGGATAGACCAATGGCCACTACTTTTTCATTCTTATCCAAAATGATAATTAATTCCTTTGGTTTTAATATTAATTTGAATTGATTGATTATCTTGCGTCTAGTCTCCTTTTTAAATGGGACTGTCCCATATAATTTAGAATAACCAATATCAACGCAATCGAAGAAACCATCACAATATTTATCTAAATATTTAGCAGTGCTTATATTTGTAGGAGCAATATGCAAATCATATTTCTTAAGCAATAAGGAAGATATCTTTCCTAGCTTAATAGAAGTTTCCTTATCGTTTTCTGATGGACGTAATTTGCTTTCAACCCAGTCAACTTCCTTTTTAAATCCAATAGATTCGATTAGTTTCTGGTAATAAGAATAATTATATTGTTCAGAGAAAGTAGATATTTGATCAAATCCATCAATAAGTAGACCTTCACGTTCAAAATCGCTTGCCCCAAGAGGGCCGCAGCAAGTTGTCATCCCCTCTTCTTTGCCAAAAGAAAAGACAGCTTCGAATAATTTCTTAGCCACTTCAACATCATCGATGCAATCAAAACGTGTAAACCTTATTCTTTTCTCGTTCTTTAATTCGTTATATTGCTTTTGAATAATTCCTTCAATTCGCCCAACAACCTCATCATCTTTATATGCCAAAAAGAATTTGCTTATAATCTCATCTTCATAAGGCGATTTATGTTTTAACGCTTTTATTTCGTCTCCATATAAAGGAGGGACAAAACAAGGATTGTTCTTATATAACTTCAAGGGGAAATTGACAAATTGCCTTATTTCCCTATTGGTCTTAACTTCTTTAACAATAATCATAAATTAATCTAAAGGCTCGTCTTCTCTTCTAAGAGGGATATATTCATATCCAGCAAGCCAAGGCCCGTTATGTATTCCAGAAACCGGAGACATAATAACGTCTTCATGATTGGTCTTTATTCCATATGCCTTTTCAATTTCCTTCATCTTTTCTAAGGTAGATGGACCAGTATAGACATGGAATAACAAATAATCCTTTTCATCCCTATCGCCAATTACCTTGCTCTTTAATAATTCGCATGTCTTCATTATGGAACGCTTAACTCCGATTGTATTGAACAAAGGAACTAAGTAACCGCTTCTATCAAAATGCAATACAGGCACTATATTAATAGTCTTGCCTACATATGCTTTTGCTCCCCTTAGTCTTCCATTAAATATCAGATAATCAAGTTTTTCATCTAATCCAATAAATTCTTGTCTAGCCTTTACCCATTCGATTTCCTTGACAATGGTTTCGGTTGGGACTCCTTTATCAACAAGTTCTTTTGCCTTAACTGCTAGATAGCCTTCATTAAAGCAAGTAATCCTAGAATCAATGACTGTTATCTTAATCTTGCCGATATAAGCCGCTGCGACTAGGTTAATAAAATTATAGGTGCCACCTAATCCTGAAGATATGGCAATGCAGATAATTTCATCATATCCTTCATCAATTGCCTTTTGGAAATGCCCCGCTATTTCTTCATATGTCGGCATGGCGGTATGAGGAAGGTTATCTTTTACTTCCTTTGTATTTTCCATCTGCTTATATAAATCGACCGGATCTAAATCAAATCCTTCTAAATATTCCTTTCCTTTGAAAAACAAATGAATACGGATAATATCTATCCCTAGGTTTCTATATCTTTCTGGAGCGTATTCAAGGCATCCAGTTGATGTACACATGACAAGACGTTTCATAAGTACTCCATAATTTTTACATGAAATAAGTTACCATTTTTGCTTGTTTATAACAAGAAAATGGGTGTTTTTGAACCTAAAAAGATAAAGAAAAGTCCTATAAAGAAGAAAAGCCACCCTCAGGTTGGTGAGAATGGCTTAATACATTATTTTATAATCAATGACTTGAGATGATCGGTTATCATATCCTCAATTTCGTATGAACCATCATTAATCTCATTAAGCCTATCAATTAGCTTATTAATCATCTCTAACAATTGTGGAGCCAACTCTTTTTCTCTCTCTTCATCAAACCTAAAACCGCTATCGCTTGTTTCGTCTTTTGAGTAAAGAGTGCACCATAATTCATTTATTTTCTTATCGAGATCTCTTAAAACCAAATCGTCGTCCACGATTTTACTACCACTTGAAAACGTTCCATCTTCTAGTTGATTATTTTTCAAAATAGGGCCAAATACTAATTCTAATCCAACATAAATTGCAGTTTTATCCATTATTTTTTACCTCCATTATTATTTACCGGATAGGCTGTTTCTATGTAACCATTATCAGCTATTCCATATAGAATAGAATATTTGCCTTTATAATAATATTAATTACTATAGCAAGCCTTTCCATTAACATATTTTAAAGAAGATTTTACTAATTTTCCTTTAGAAATTGTTTCGGATAAGGTGTTTATAAGCCCTTCCTTTGGTTTGATTCTAAATATTTTTTCAAATTGGCTTGAGTGTCGGCTCAAAATATGACCAACGGCTTCAGTTTCTAGGAAAATCTTATTTCCGTTTTCAAATTTGTCACTTGTCCAACGGTCTGGATCATGTCAAAGATTATAATAAACAATCTGCCTTTCAACTTTGCGATTCCCTTCTTTTTGAACAATTCGGAATTTCCGAACAGTTGCGTCTTAAGCAAGTTCCCCTTCTACTAAGATATGTTTAATATGCTCGGAATTATTCGATTTACTCAAATTGCAATGAGATTTTAATTCTTAAGCTAACCAAAATTCCATCAATCATTTTGACCCCAATTAAGTTTCTATACGATTTTATGCCGAAAAACGGAAGATCAAACCGCTAAGATAACAAAAAAAGTTTGACACTATTACGTATCAAACTAGCAAGCAACGTGGTCGGGATGATCGGATTTGAACCGATGGTCTTCTGCTCCCAAAGCAGACGCGATAGCCAAGCTACGCTACATCCCGAAGCGCCCATATATTTTGAATACAATCGGTCTATAAATCAAGCAAAAAATTAACTTTTTTCCTAATTTTGGTTAAATAGACCCCCAAAAGATAAAAATGAGCGGTAAATTGGGTATTATTTAGGACTAAAACTACTTAGTCCAGTAAGCATATAAGGTTGTGTCACGATATACTGGAGTCAAATCAGTAAATAATCCTTTTGTTGGATTATATACTTTAGAAGTAATCCAGCCAGAGAAGTTATATCCAGTTCTAGTTGCAATAGGAAGTTCATAACCCATCCCATAGAAGTTATAACCTTCTTTAATATCTTCATAAATAGATTGATCATAGCCAGGAACAAAATTAGCACTTCCATCACTGGCATTTATATCAAAAGAAACCTTATATGTATTCTGGTTGTTTTTTGCAGCACCAAGCTCAGCAATAAGTTTCCAATCAGAAGATATCTTTTGATAAATTACATAATTAGTTGTCTCGAAATAGAAATCGCCAGGATTGCCTTTATCAAAGGTCGGTTTTTCTGGCCCAGAAAGCCATGTATTGGCTCTAGGGATAGAAATAGAAGAAATTATTGCCCCTTCTTGATCAACAAAGCTGATTATAGTTTCAGTCCCATCTTCATTAGAAGTTTGCCTTATAGATGAAACTGACCTACCAGGTTCCCCTTCTTTTCCATCAAGTATATCAAAACTTATTGGTTCATAGTTCTCGTCAGTAAAAGTAATCGTTATAACTGTCTTTTTATTCTCGTCATCATGCTTGGATTTAATTTCTTTAATCCCGTTCCCATTATCGCCTTTTTTGCCTTCGCCATTCTTGATTAAGAAAGACACGGGTTCCCTATTTTCATCAGTAAAGTTAATTTTTACGATAGTCCCTGTCTGGTCTTCAAGTTCTTGATATTCGATATTTTTGATCCCGACGCCTTCTTTTCCTTGCTTGCCGCTAGGGATAGTAAAGGAGGTTGGGTCTTTATCTTCGTCAGTATAATAAATTGTAATCAGGGTATTCCCATTTGAATCGGTAGTAACCTCGACATTTTTAATATTAACTGCAGCATCATCGACATTGAAAAATGAGCAAGATGCCATTGTAACTCCGGTTATTAACATTAATCCCGCTAATAAGATTTTCTTTAGATTCTTCATTTTCTTTTCCTCCTTATTTAGCATTGTTAATTAAATCCTTTATATCAATATTCTTTTTAAACAAATAATCTTCGCCATTTATTAAAGAGAATTTGAAATCATTGAAACCAATCGTAGTAAGGACACATCTTTTCATCATGGCCCTGACATTGCTTAAGCCACCGCCACTCGCACTAGATGCCCCTAATGATAATAATTTGTCTAATAAGCCAGGGGTTATATCGTTTTGGATATGTTTCCTGATTTCAGCCCCTATAGAATAGGTAACTTTGCTTAAGTTAAGCCCACCTCCATAAAAAGCAATTGGGACATTGATGTTTTTACTTACCATAAATCCTTTATCCCTAGCCTTTTCAAATAGAAGCGATTTAACCGGGAATATATCATCAATAGTCAAATTAATGTTGCTATCCCCTCCTAATACTCCATTTGCAATCTTGGATATGTTTTCGTTTATCAAGCCTTTTAGATCCATCCCGTTAATATCTTTATAGTCATAGAACCTAGTCTTGCCAGATATTATTAGTTCGACCGGATAAGAGATGCCACCGCACTTCTTCCCTTCAAGAGGGACAAGAGATTTACCTGTTTCGTTTTTAAGCGAGCCAAATATACCTCCAATTAAAGAAGGGACAGAAGAATATAGGTAAGGCCCATTGAACATGCTTTCCATGGCGATGGAAGCTATATTAGACATATAGAAATAACAGTCATTAACCTCTACATGCCCTTTATATAAACTAGATATATCATTATTCGTATAATCTAATGCATCTTGTAATGAATATAAATAAGAAGAGAAATTAGAATCTGTATTGCCTGTAATAAAATCAGTCATCAATACATCAGCTTCTCCTTCTTTTTGACAGTAGACGGCTATATTTTCATTGCTAGTCCCATTCTTATTTATTAAGGAATGCATCTTATTTTCATCGATTTCAAGATATTCATCGCTTCCAACGCTTAATAAGAAATTCCTTGCATATGATAACAAGCAATTTGAAAGGAGGAGGTCGCTACTAATTGACCTAACTACGCTCTTGCCATTGCTAAGAAGGCAATTCTTGATAGTAATATTTTTTCCTTTAGTCTCTAAAGTAGTCCCTACAT
>URTN01000058.1 GCA_900550795.1 uncultured Mollicutes bacterium | reverse complement strand
TTTATCTTTTAACTGCATACTTTTTATAAAAATATATGCAGTTAGAAATATAATTTGTATAATTACCTTAATGGAAGAATTATTGGATTTAGATAAACAATTGTTTCTAACCTTCTCTAAAGATTTGTTTTCAAAATTCCAAGTTATCGAGAATAAAAGATTTGATTTGAAGAAGTTGGATTCGCTAAAAAACATTGACTTGTTGACAGCTAAATCCAACCTTGATGAAGCATACTTTTTGCTTTGTTTAGACAAACGAAAAATTAGGCAAAATAGTAAGAAAGAAATTACTAAAAATAGCAAGTGCAAAACTGATAACGAAAAGCTATTTGTAAACCTTCTTGAATTACTTAATGATATTGATATTTTAGATGGGTCTGATTTAAGTGAAAAAATCATTAAATCCACTTATCTAAAATTAAAAGAAGGCGTTGGAGAATCTAACAAATCTGTTGTAGGAGTTTCTTCTAGGTTTTCTAAGGCAATGGAATTTTTATTAGCACCTTATCCAACCGAAACTTCTTCTTTGCTTGTTACTTTATTAAAACAATTAAAACTTTCTAGCAGGCATAAAGAAAACAATATGTTATTAACTTCAATTGTCTTTATTGGATGCTTTTTAGCCATTTCTCCTTTTGAGTTTTATAACGTCTCCATGAGTCTTCTTTTACTAGATTGCCTTCTTTATAAATTTGGCTATGACTTTATGAGTTATAGAAGTCTTTCTAGATTTATTTATAAAGACAAAAAAGAATTTAATCGCATATATAAGCAACTTAAAAATTCCTATAAACAAAACAAATTAAATGTATCCGAATTTGTTTTATTTATCCTTTCAACCCTGGGTGATATCTATTCTTCTCTATCTTATTCTTATTCTTTAATTCTAGAAAAGAATAAGAGCCAAGATAAGATCTATACTCTTATTAAAGAAAACAAATCGCCTGTTTCAAAAGAAGATATCGAGGAAACGTTATTTATTTATTCAAAGACAACGATAGAAAAATCTTTAGGAGAACTATGTAGCCAAAACAAAATAAGGCTTATTAATTTTGGAAGATATTCGACCTATGTTTTATCTTCTTCGTCCTCTTCGATTTTCATTTTCTAATTGTTCAATTATAATTTCCTCATGCCAAAATCGATTAAGAAAGAAAATAGAAAGGGGTCGCTTGTATATACATCAGCCGTCTTTTTCCTTTTATCAGGCCTTTCTTTCTTTATCCCATTTTGTTCTTATCAAGATGAATATGGGGTAACTGCAGGACTTACTTCCTATAAGATATTAATAGGAGGGGAAGATATCTTTTATTTAAATTCCCACCTATATTCATTCTCATATAAATTAAATATCCCACTATTATTGATGCTTCAATTATGCTTGCTTTCTATTGTTGCATCCATATTCGGAAAAAGAGATAAAACAAATTTAATAATCGCGACTATTCTAGGAGCAATCACATTTATTCTTAATTGTTTTTCCTTGCCGCTTGCCACTTTATCCTCTTCTTTATTAATAAATGGGCTTAGGCCAGGGGTAGGATATTTCTTCTCTTTAGGATTTTGCTTTATTGCTTTAGCTAATTTGCTTATTTGCCTTTTTCCCATTATATTTAAGAAGAAGCAAAAGGATTACGAATTATAATTTTCTTTATTTTTAACCCCTTATGCTTTATATTCTTCTAGCCTAATTTCTTAGGCAATTGTTCTGGGGCCGTCATGGTTTTGACGGAGAGTAGAAAATTAGCAGTTGCAGTGGAGTGACGATCCATAACGTCAAAAAAAACAATAACTGACAATAGTTATATTTTTGGGAACCGCGCTTTAAACCGCGCTTCCTGCGCTTGCGCTTAATTTAGCACCGACATAGGTTCCTCGTTCTGAGGACAAGCACGCTCCCTGTGGTTTACTCGTCTCACGCACAGGTGTAGTGTCATACCAAGGCGATAAGCTTCTTTCATTGGCTAGGGAAAGAGGACGAAAATCTATAGCCTATCTAGCGAAACTTACGGCATCTTAGCCGCTAGTGATATTCGATGCCGTCTAAACTGTAGACACTGCTAAGGGTCATTCTTCGGACCGGAGTTCGATTCTCCGCGACTCCACCAATAAAAGCATTCGTTTGATGCAGCAAAATGTGTCAAACTTTTTTATTTTCACAAGCGTTTTATTTCTTCTGTTGGTTCGAACTCATGAACATCAATGGGTTTAGAAAGGTCGGCCGGGGCAATTCAAAACGTCAACTTTTTAATTATAAAGAACTATTGAACCCTCGTTTGAGATTGATTTAGCATGGTTCTTTATGAACAAATAATACTTCCTAGGTTTTATATTTGAAATAGCAATAGGAATTGGATTTAGGTATATTGATAAAGCCAATAGACGTGTTTTCAATATAAATGCATTTATTTGGTATGGAAGATTATTGTGAAAACATTAGAATCAAGATTAAAGAAAGCCTTGAAATCGGGGGACCAAGAGGCAATAAAACAATGTTGCTCCGAGATTTTTGTTACTTACGAAAGACTCGTTTTTCATATAGCGAATCGGGTTCTTCATAATGGCGAGATGGCTCGAGATGCTTTAAGCGAAACCTTTCTCTCCTTCATGTCTAACCTTGATACTATAGAGTTAAAATCCATTAAATATTATCTTGTTCAAGCCAGCAAACAAATATCTATAAGGATGCTATATAAAAGTGGGAACAAGATCGAATATGATGACGACATTGTCTCAAAGGGGCCGAACGAACCGGATGTTCGTGCCAAATTGGATGCAGAATCCGCGTTATCATGCCTTGATGAGGAAGAACGAAAAATAGTCATCATGAAAATCGAGTATGGCTATAAATTCAAGGAAATAGGATTAGAACTTGATATAAGTGAAAATGCGGCGAGTAGTAAATATACGAGATCGATTAAGAAAATGAAAAACCATTTGGAGGAAAAACGATGAGAAAAAAAGAGGTGGAAAGGAAAGCGAAAGAAGAGTTTGAACAAACCCTTTCAAGTTCTGGTGTTTCTTTCGATGTGCTCGCCTCGAAAGTGGATTTCTCCAAATATGAGAAGAAACATAAACCATTCTTCAAAAAACCTTGGGCCTATGCGCTAGCTTCTTTTGCTTTGGTAGCAGTCGTGACTGGAACCACCATCGGCATTGTTTTAGGAACCAAAGGCTACAACCATGTTGAGCATCAATTCTATGAGGGCGTTTATCTCTTCTCAGAGATTACCAGTGAATATAATGTCGAGGAGTTGCCAAAGCCAGATGCTACAGACAAGATTGTCATAAGTAGTGAACCAACGAGCGAAACTTATTATGCTTTATCCAAGGCAGAAACTGGATATGAAGGTTATCTTTCTGTTTTTGGCGTTCTTGAAGAATATAAAATGACTGTTACAGAAAGCTATCAAGGAGGGCTGAAATTTTCCTTTAACTATGCTGACACGGATTTTTTTGCTCGAATCTATGAATCCGTAAACGAAAAAGACATCTTTTGTTCCATCGAAGCACCATCTAAATCGCTTTCATTTGTCTTTTCTAAATAAAATTTCGACGAATTTTGTCTCTTTGTGTATTTATTAGGCATAAGGAGGCAATTTATGCTGAAAACAAACAAACAGAATATTGTATTGGCCTTGCTTTGTGCAATCGGTTGCATAACGATTTCTTCTTGTGGGGATAAGATTTCTGATATCCCTCTATTTGGGCTTACTGAGGCGACCTATTATTACGAATCGCAGGAAGGCACCCTACCCGAAGGCTGGTCTTTTGGGGAAAATTCTAAATTCGAATTTGTCGAAATGGGGCCATCCGAATCCTATGACAAGCGGGCGACATTAGAAAACGGTTCTTGGCAAATGCAAAAATTCACCATCGGAGAAGATGGAGTGGGACAAGTAAATAGTAACTGCAAAATGGTTTGGTCCAACACTCCATTTGACACGATGTCGTATCTTAAGGTTGCCGGTACTTACAAAACAAGCGACAATGTCGCGACAATGGTGATGATTTCGCCTATTTATTCTTCAAATGATACTTGGGGTGATGTTTTTAAAGGCATAGATTGTGCTATCACGCCACTAGAAAAAAGCGATTGTTTAAGACGTAAGGTTTCTATTTCCTTTACCCGGAATAATGAAGCTGAGGACATGTTTACCGTTACCTTTTCTATGTAAAGACTTAGAAAAAACCAAACAGAGCAATTAACGAAAACATATATTTGAGGCAATGGAAACAATGCTTCCTTTAAATATTTTTTAGGCTCGGAGAACATTCGCTATTTTACGGAATGTCCATTTTTAAACCACATTCCGTAAAATAGTGAATTGAACAAAGATATATTTAAGCCTCCTAAATTATATGAAGTAATCATTTATAAGACTAAAACCCTATTCGAAAGTATAAGCCTCTTTCCATCCCTTCGCTCTTTATTCATTTTTTGTGAAAAACTAATTCTATTAATTTTTCAGCGGTTTCTATAAAACATTTTTTCGGTTGTTTGCAATGCACACTATTGCAAACAATTACATTATAAGAGAGAATTTAAACAGTAGATAAAGTCATACTTATAAAAGGAGGCGAAACGCATCATTTATTGACGTTATAAAAACAAGGCCAATAAATACATACGTATATATGGGCTTAAGAAGATAATAAAGACGGCTAATAGGGGTGCCGCCTTATATGTTTCTTCTTTACGCTGATGCACAAGACTTTCAAATGTATTCACATTATTTTTAACGAATCATCTAAATATATTACGGGTGATATACTTTTTTTGCTCCCAATTTATATTCATTAGTTGCCAAAAGGAGCGAAATTAACAAATGGTTATATTTGATGCTTTTAAGAAAAATAGTATAGGGGTATGGTGGTTTTGCCCAGATGAACCATCTTTATATAGGAAAAAGAAACCTTGTTACGGCTTTGGCCAAATTAAATATTTAGAAGGATCTGTTTATACAGGAAGGGTATTTTTTGATGGCAAGAATTACCTTAAGAAAGGCAAAGGCCAACAAGATTTTACTGCTTCCTGTTTAAGCCAATTAAGTAGAGTCACGAACGAGAAACTATATAAGTTTGTTGGGAATTTCAATGATGTTAATTCAGCTTGGATTCATGGGAACGGGGTTAAATATTATGTTAATTCCGAGAATAAACCAACTCATTTTCAGATTGGTTATTTTTCACGTTTAGATAAAAAGGGAGAGTATCGCGGCAAGTTTGATTATGGTTCCTTGCTAGATGGATATGATAAATCTATGCAATTTGAAATAGATGAAAAGGCCATTCTCCTTGATAAAGAAAAAGAAGCCATTAAAAACATAGGTAGGCTAGATAATTTGTTTATAGGAGATTCATATTTTGAATTATGGAATTATGAAGAATATTCAAAAAACACATTCTACAATGTTTTTAAGAATTCGCTGAATCTTGGATTGGGCGGAACTCGTTTTTATGATTGGATACCTTATGTTTATAAACTTAAGGATTTGCCGTCTCCAAAAAACATAATAATTAACTTAGGCTTTAATGACTTGCATTGCCAAGAAACCCCTAAAGCAGTCCAACTAAGAAGAATCAAATTCTTGAAGTTATTAAGAGACATATTCCCTAATTCTAATTATTATTTCGTTAACGTTGTCCATGCTCCTTTGTTTAAGGATTTATTTGATGTAGAAGAACAACTTAACCATTATTTAGAATCCGGACAGGCAAAATATAATTACAAAGTGATTGATAAT
>URTN01000057.1 GCA_900550795.1 uncultured Mollicutes bacterium | reverse complement strand
CCTGACATCACTTTCACTTAATGTAGGTTGTTCAGCAGGCTTATCAACTACCTTAGGTGCTTCTTCTTCCTTTTTGGAATCAAGTTCATCCCTAATAATCTTTTTGATATCTTCGGGAGTCAAAGATTTTTGAGGTTCTGGTTCAACAATGATTTCTTCTTCTTTGGCAAAGACTTTGCTTAATTCATCAGCAAATATTGAACGTACTTCATCAGCACTGACTCCCCTAGATTTCTCTTCGCTAGTAATAGGAGCAGGAACAGAAACTATAACAGGGGTATTTGGTTTTTCCTTGTTAGAGAGTTCTTCGTGAACAATCTTTCTAATGTCATCTGCAGATAAATGCTTTTCTCCAGATATAGCACCTTGGATTTCCGATACAGGTACCGCTCCTTTTTTAGAAGCAGGTTCTTCAGTCTTGGAATTTTCTGGTGCGTAAGTATTTATATATTGGACTAATAAAGGTCCTGCAATGGATTGGCCGGAAGCTAATCCATAAGCTGGAGTCTGGTTACGAGAAGTTATATCTCCAACTGGAGTTGCTGGTGCAATTTCATTTCCTTTGCTAGATGGGGTATCTGCTTTTTCTAGATCAGAGATGAAATCCTCTTGGTTAGGAGTATCTTCATCATGGACGACCAAGACATTGCTTGGGGCAGTTTTGCTTTCTTCTACTTTATCTTTTTCTTTGCTAGTAGAAGCGCAATAAGCAATATCTGCAATAACAGCAATTAAAGAGAAAATAAGACCAATTAGAATCAATAAGGCTGGGACTAATGTTAATAAGAACCACCAAATATCAAAGGCCTTGTTATTGAAGTAATCCAAGGATAAGGCAATCAAGCCACCATCTTTTACTCCAAATGGACCATGTGCTCCAAATGGGGTTTCGGTAAAGAATCCTTTGTAGAAGAATGCAATTAATGCATAATCGAATATAACTGTCTCGACTAAGAATCCAAAGAATTCAAGTAAGGCAAGAGGGTACTTTTTCCCGATTAGGAAGCATAGATGCAATACCAAGATAAATAGCAATACTCCAGATACGGAAATAAAAAGTATTGTGCCTAACGAGGTAAGGGAAGAAAACATTCCCGAGAAGACATTGCCAATGTTAGCAAAGTTGATTAGGGCATCTGATTTAAAGAAGGCTTTGTCTCCCATTAGGGTTGGCAAGAAATAGAGTAAGACAAGTCCGCCTGCTAAAAATAGAAGTCCTAGGATAGAAAATATAGTTACTTTCTTTTTCATAGAATAACCTCCACTTCAAGTTATCGTTACACTCATTGTAAAACAATGAATGGAAAGAAAAAAGAAAAATCAACGCAAAAGTGGGCTAAAAATTCATTCGGATAAGGATTTAACGCAATAAAAAGAGATATGTTTAGGCATTATTCTAATAATTTTGTCTTTAATTTCTTTTCTTTCTCCATCTAGACACCAAATGGATGGAGCATCTAATATTTCTACGTCTTTTGCATATATGGGTTTGCTGATTTTAAAAGGCAAATAGGAAAGAAGGCCATTAAAAATAGTATTCTTTGTTAGGTATAATTCAAACAAGCCATCTTTAGGAGAAGACTTCTTGTTTATTTTAAATCCGCCAACCTTTTTGCCATTCATTAAAAGAACAAAAGGAGCGACCCCTGTATATGTTTTCTCATTGATTTTAAAAGAATAATTGACACGTGTCTTCTTGAATGCCTCTTTAATAGATGCGAAATAATAGGCAAAATAATGGAACTGTTTTACTTTCTTTCTTTTAGTCTCATAGGAGATAGAAGAATAAGCTCCAAATGAAGCCATGTATACAAAATAATTATCACCGACATTAACTAAATCGAAGCGACCCGTGTAGTTATTTTCTATGACTTTTATAGATTTTTTTATCGATCTAGAAAGCCCGAAAATGGAACCACAATCGCACATTGTTCCAGTCGGTATATATCCAATCGTTGGCCTTTTATCTAATTTAGCAACAACATTGATGACGTTATTTAAAGTGCCGTCTCCTCCACAAACTATTAAGCTATCATAGTCTCCTAGCATTGATGGAAGTTTTAATAGAAGTGAATCGATATCATCAATCTTAACGAAATCAAAAATATCGAAAACCTTGGACAATCTATCCTTAATTAGGTTATCGATTTTTTGTTTATCCCCCCTGCCACTATTAGAGGCACTTAAGCATAAGGCTTTCTTCATAGAGGGATTCTATCATATTTATTTGTTCTTATTCAAAATAGAGGCGCCAACAAAATGATCAAACAGTGGATTTGGTCTTAGTGGCCTAGAAGTAAATTCAGGATGGAATTGGCTAGCAATGAAGAATGGATGGTTATCTAATTCAACAATTTCAACTAAACCAGTCTGAGGATTTATTCCGCTGAATTTCATATGGCTAGAAGCAAATTGCTCGGCGAATTTGGAATTAAATTCATACCTATGGCGATGTCTTTCTCTAATTAAATCTTTTTTATAGCAGCTTTCGGCTAAAGAGCCTTTAGTTAGCTTGCAATCATAACTACCTAATCTAAGTGTGCCACCCATATCGATTCCGTTATATTGGTCGCGTAAGATATCGATTACAGGATATTTGGATTCAGGATCAAATTCAGTTGAATTGGCCCCTTCCATCCCCAATACATCTTCTGCATATTCAATAACGGCAAGTTGCATACCTAGGCAAATACCTAGGAATGGGACATTATGTTCCCTAGCATATTTAATAGCCAATATCTTTCCTTCTGATCCTCTTTGTCCGAATCCTCCAGGAACTAAGATACCATCGCAATTAGAAAGTAAGGCATCGACATTGTTTTCTTTTATATCCATGGATTTAATCCATTCGATTTCAACATTGGCATCATGGGCATATCCGGCAGCTTTCAAAGCTTGATATACTGATAGATAAGCATCTTTTAGCTCGACATATTTACCTACAAGAGCAATCTTGACGGTATCTTTGATATTCTTGATCTTGGATATGAATTTTTTCAGATCAGTCAAATTAGGTTCTTTTGCACTTAATCCGAAATGCTTTAAGACATAATCATCAATTCCTTGTTCATGTAAATCAATTGGCAAGTCATAAATGCATTCGCAGTCATCAGCTTCAAATACGCCTTCTAGAGGTACATTGCAGAATAAGGATACTTTTTCTTTTGTATGCTTATCTAGTTTTACTTCACTTCTTAAGATAATTGCGTCTGGCTGGATACCTAAACCAGTTAATTCCTTGACGGAGTGTTGGGTTGGCTTGGTTTTTGTTTCTTCGCTTGTCTTAAGATAAGGAACCAAGGTGTTATGGACAAACATGGTGTTGGAATAACCAAATTCTAACCTAGCTTGTCTAATGGCTTCTAGGAATGGAAGGGATTCAATATCACCTACTGTCCCCCCTATTTCAGTAATAACAACATCAGCTTTGGATACTCTAGCGGCATCAAGAAGCCTTTGCTTGATTTCGTTTGTAATGTGTGGGATGACTTGGATAGTAGCACCTAAATAGTCCCCTCTTCTTTCTCTGGATATAACGGAAGAATATATCTTACCGGAAGTAACTGAAGATTCCTTTGTTAGGTTCTCATCAAGCCATCTTTCGTAATGGCCAATATCAAGGTCGGTTTCGGCTCCATCATCGGTAACAAAGACTTCACCATGTTGATAAGGTGACATTGTACCTGGGTCAACATTCAAATATGGGTCAAACTTCTGCATAAAGACCTTAAAGCCTCTTTTTTTCAAAAGCAAGCCAAGGCTAGAAGCGGATATTCCTTTGCCTAAACTAGACACAACTCCGCCAGTAACAAATATAAACTTGGTATCCATAGGATCCTCCAAAACAAAAACTCCGCTTATTTTAGGCTATAATCAAGAAATAGACAAAACCAAAATGGTAATTTTAAGACAATGTCTAATTATCTAGTGAAAATGGTGCATCAAAGCTAGTCCCATCAATGCAGTCGATTTGGATGTATTTGTAATTGGTTTCCATGCCGATATGGATTGGGGTAATGCTAATTCCTTTTGCTTCATCTAGCTTAATTAGATAAAGATTATATTTCCCGTTTTGGTAATCTAAACCATCCCCACTATCTTCATAATGAAAGCAAGCTGATGCATTGCCTGTATGCAATATCCTTAATGTATCGGGGAAGTTGGTATCAAAAGTATTAATAGGATTAACCACTACTAATGAGTGGTCCCTAATGAATAGAGGGATATTCTTACTTGTATCAAATAAATGATATCCCTTGCTAAATTTTTCACCAGTAAAATAGCAATAGAAAGTATCAGGGAAATAGATTGATCTTACTTTTTCTCCTGGATTCAATGATGGTGCCAAAAGGAAGCTATCACCTAACATGATCTCGCTATTTTCATTATAAGTATTCTCATCATTTGGAAAATTATAGACTAATGGTCTAAGTACTAAATTCCCGTTTTGGGTATGAAGATAAAGTAAATCATATAAGGTAGGTATTAGTTCATAGCGAGTCAAAACTGCTTTCCTATATCTTTCTAGATTTGGTTTAGATAACAAATATGGTTCTTGATGTTTACTACCTAAAGCGGAGTGGTTTCTAAATAAAGGAGAGAATATAGAAGCTTCAACCCATTTAACTAAAAGTTCTTCCGTAGTATCTCCACTGAATCCGCCAATATCGACTCCGACATTAGCAACTCCAGATATAGACATTGAGCATAGTTGAGGTATTGATAATCTTAAATGTGAATATATGGATTGATTATCTCCAGTCCACATTGTCGAATATCTGCTAGTCCCAGCATAGGCAGCCCTAGTGATGACATATGGCCTTTTATTAGCCTTTATAAATCCATTATAAGTAGCTTCGTCCATGCAGTGGCCATAGACATTATGCGCTTCTTCATGGCTTATCCCACCCATATCAACATCCATTGGCAATGGTCCTTTAAATGAGGCAGGTTCATTCATATCGTTCCAGATTCCATCCATCCCATTATTTAAGAAAGAAGCAACTAGATTGGACCACCACGATTTTGTCTTTTCATTAATAAAGGATGGGAAGACGGAATCACCTGGCCAGACTTCGTTATGGTATATTTTGTTATTTTGCTTAGAAAAATAGTCGCCTTTCAGTCCATCTTCATAGACAAAATAGTTTTCTCTAGCGGCAACTCCGGCATCAATAATAGTAACTACATGTATGCCTTTTTCTTTAATTGAGGTGACCCATGTAGTGAAATTCGGGAATTTAGTATCATCAATCGTAAAGTCTTCATATTTATGCATGTAGTCAATATCTAGATAGACGCTAGATAAAGGAATATCTGCATTTTTATATCCTTCAATTACTGCTTCTACTTCTTCTTTATTCATATATGACCAACGACATTGCCCAGTTCCTAGGCTCCATCTTGGAGGCAATGAATTTCTTCCAGTTAAAGCCGTATAGGCGGAAATTACATCATTAAGGCAGCCAATAAAGAAATAAGCATCAATGTTACCTTTTTCAAAGCTATATATAACTTCATCATTAACTGTTTTATTGAAATCGAAATAAGTTTTATATGTATTGTCAAAGAATGCACCAATTGATTTGTCTTTCCTAAATAAGCTAATAAAAGGAATGGACTTATATAGGGATTTAAACATTTCGGTATGGGCAGCAGGAAGATCGCTATTCCAATTTATATAGTCATATCCTCTTTTATCTAATGGGCCTGCTTTATCGCCTAATCCATACACGGGTCCATTATTTTTAATTCGTAAGCCTCTTTTAAAAGAAACTTGTTCGTTTGAGGTATGTCCTTCTTTTTCAAGTAAAGATAAATCATTTTCTTCACCTTCTTTT
>URTN01000056.1 GCA_900550795.1 uncultured Mollicutes bacterium | reverse complement strand
AATCAATAATGATGTTCATGGGGGTTATATATAAATGAATAATATTTAGCTAATTGATTATAGGTAATATTTATCTAGAACCTTTAGATCTTTTTCATCTAGTTCATAGACAAGTGGTTTGCCAGTTGGTATTTCAACAGAGATTATTTGTTCTGGAGTTAGGTGTTCTAACATCATAACAATAGCCCTTAAAGAATTACCGTGTGCAGCGATTAATACTTTCTTGCCTTCTTTGATTAATGGGGCAATCTCACTGTCGAAGTATGGTTTAACTCTTTTAGCAGTATCGATTAGACATTCAGTCAATGGGCAATCTTCGATAGTCATTTGACCTTCTTTAATAAGGTTTTGGTACTTTTCTTGATTACCTGGCCATCTTTCGTCATCTTTAGTTAATGCTAGAGGTGGAACATCAGCGCTTCTTCTCCAGATATGGACTTGTTCATCACCCCATTTTTTAGCAGCGTCAGCCTTATTTAATCCTTGTAAGGCTCCATAATGACGTTCATTAAGTCTCCAAGAATAATTCTTTGGAATAGAAGTTTCTCCCATTTCTTCCAAAACAAAATCCATCGTGTGGTTAGCACGTTTTAAGCTAGAGGAGAATGCTACATCAAAGGTATATCCTTTTTCCTTTAATAACTTACCAGCTTCATGAGCTTCCTTAACCCCATTTGGAGATAATTCGACATCAGTCCAACCAGTGAATAGATTAAGTAAATTCCATTCAGATTGACCATGTCTTATCAAGACTAATTTAATCATTTCAATTTATCCTTTCGAAACAAGATGAATTATAAATCAAAGAGTTATTAATCTAAAGAAAGACTTTAGATAGATAAACAAAAACGAGCATTTGTTACTTGACAGAGTCGTTGCAACAGGGGCACCATAAAAAATCAGAAATTCGTTAAACCATCCTATTTTGTTGCAATAACTTTGTCATCTAACACAAAACCGAGTATCAAGCTAGACTAGTTAGATTAATAACTCGTTGATTAAACATATTTTAAGGCACCGCTTCTATTTCTTTAGATTAGTAATCATCGTCTTTTATAAAATTATTAGTAATGGCCAAAAACATGATATAATAGAGTTAATTATAATTAACTATTAAAGGAGAATTGTACATGTCTTTCTTTCAAAATACTTGTAAGCCAAAAGGAATAGGCGGAAAAATCATGGTAAATATGATGAATATAGGACATTCATCTATGGCTAAATGGGGGTTTACCCACATACGGATTAAAAACAATTCTATATGCCTAGATATTGGTTGCGGAGGCGGGGCAAATGTAAAAAGATTATTAGACAAAGTTCCTTATGGCAAAGTAACTGGGATTGATTATTCAGAAATCAGTGTTATTAAATCAAAAACGTCATTACCAAAAGGTAGATCCATAACGTTAGCTTGCAAGATTTCGCAACGTTCATTTTTTATTCCTGTCTTATTGGTCTTTTTTGATTTAATAACGGCATTTGAAACAATATATTTTTGGCCTGATATTCTTGAAGCATTTAAGCAAGTACATAGAGTTTTAAAACCAAACGGGACTTTTATGATTTGTAATGAAGTTAACGGAGAAAATCCTAAAGATGAAAACTGGACCAAGATTATAGATGGAATGAAAATATATAATTCCGAACAAATCAGAAAAACTTTAGAAAGTGCCGGCTTTATCGATATAAAAATAGATATGAACGGGAAAAACTGGCTTTGTGTTATTTGCAAAAAATAGATTTAAAAAACAATAAATGTGTATTAATAGACTACATTGCCCAGACTAATTCCCCTACTAACTTGACTGCAGGTTTGAAATTAGCAAAATATTCACTTTCATCATTAACATCGGTAATGACTTTAAAAGAAGAGAAATTGACTTTATAGGCATGAGCCATCTCTGCTATAGCGGCAGCTTCCATTTCTATTACAAGGGAATTGAATTTAGATTTGATAAAATCCTTATCTTCTTTTGAAGCGATAAATTTATCCCCAGTAGATATAATCCCATAGGAATATGGCTTATTTAATTTATTGCATCCCTTCTCGATTAATTTATTTAATTTATTTGAAGATGGGAAATAAACCATATTAGGTCCACTAACCATGCCTAATGGATCTCCAATTGGAGTTGTATCAATGTCATATTGGACAAAGCTAGTACCTATAACAATACCTAATATATCTGCAACATTTTTATCTAGGCTGCCAGAAGTACCTACATTAAAGAAATTATTGTTCCTACCGAATATATTGATAGCAGCTACTAAAGCAGCTCCGGCATGGACTTTACCAATATTAGTAATAACTAAGCCAATATGTTTCTTATTCTTCTCTAATTCAAAAATATCAAATCCAGGGCACTTATATTTATTAATTACATTCGCGCCCCTTCTTATGTAATAGGCTTCTTTGTCTGTAGCTAGAAAAAATATATTCATGAAAATAAATATAGCAACTAAGCATCTATTAATCTACTTTTATAAACCCAAAATAAAGCAAGAGATTAAGGATAGCCAAGATGATTTATCTTATCATTTATCTACTCATTTATCTTATCATTTATCTTATCATTTATCTTATCATCCGGAGTTACCTTAGATGATGAATCCCGGATGATAAATACACCCCTGCCTTCTTGGATAATCAATTATTATTAATAAATTATGCCGATGAACACTTGTTTTTCTTGTTTTGATGTTTCATTTATCTAGTTGTATTTATTTGCTCGAGATTCACTTTGAAATGAAAATTTATCTTATCATTTATCTTATCATCTTGATGTTATGTATCGGATTACTTCTAGATATATCATTAAACATTTTTATTAATATAAGTTAGGTAACACCTAACATAAATAAAGAAAATCCCTGAACATGCATCAGGGAAGTTCTTTATATGTAACAGATGATTAATTAATCTTTAAACCCATTTTCTTAATGGATTCATATATGTGTCTAGCGCTTCTTTCAGTCAAAGCTTCATAGCCAAATAGATGTAATACTTCCTTGCATAGATCATCGATAGTGATATCCCCTTGCAAAGCCACTATATCTTCAACACATAACTTAATCTCTTCATAAGGGATATCTACCATCGATCTATCCCCATTAACCCTATAAGAGGTGATAGATGATGGGAGCAAAGAGGAAGAATACCAATATGTATAGGAATTGAATACTATATCAGTCGCCCCAATGGACCTAAGTTCATTCAATATGATTTGGTATTTCTTGTTAGTAATCCTACCAACCCCATATATGGCCCTTATCCTTCTTTTTAATAATTCATCTGAAATAGGAGATTCTAAAGATAATATTGAAGGTAGCACAGTCTTTAAAGAAGGTTTATCCCCAATAAGAGGATAATTTAATTCAGGATAATTGACCTTATGTGGGTAAGGATTAGATAAAGTCGCCTTATCAAATATAATCTCTTGCTTCTCTTTCTTGTTGGATTTAGAGCTTGGTGAGCTTAATGTCTTGATAATATTATCGATAACTACATCTGGATGATCTATATATTCGCTAGAGAATACCCTTAAAGTCTTCCAGTGCAATGCATCTAGCATATTAGGTCCCACTACATTCCTATCATTACAGGTAGGAGAAGAAACATAGGTATCATCATCAGTTAATATTCCTAATGCATATTTAGAATTATCTAATGGATCTTTTATTGCTATATCAACTTTAAATGAACTAGTCCCGATATCTAAATCAACTTTATAGCCAAGTCTAGTTAGATGAGCTGATAATGAAGAGGCAAAATTAAATTTAATCGGTTTCTTTGCCCATCTAAAATCATTAGTAAGGCTAGTTGGACCATTCTCGGCATATAAAAGGAATTGCTTTAGATATTCGGCCCCCTCGTTTTTAGATACCCCGCTTCTAATATCGCTACTTCTACAAGAAGAGAATACAATCATCTCTTCTTTTGCCCTAGATACGGCTACATTAAGTCTTCTTTCACCCTTTTCCCTACTTAGTGGGCCAAAATTAATAGACATGGTCTTGTTCTTTTTATTTGGTCCAAAACAAATAGAGAACAATATGCAGTCTCTTTCATCCCCTTGGACATTCTCTAAATTCTTGACAAATATTTCTTCTCCGCCTGGATATTTATTAAGCGAATTATCCTTAGAGAAAGCTTCATCAAGCAAATCATTAATAAGATCCATCTGCTTCTTATTGAATGTAACTATACCTATAGAACGTTTAGATAATTCTTTATCCTTACATCTAGATATTACTTCCTTGACAATAGCCTTAGCTTCTTCTTTATTAATGCCCCTGCCCATTAGATAATCACCCCCGACATATCTAAATTTAACCGCGGATACTTGGTTATATGGGGATGGGAAAGTTGCTAATGAATTATCATAGAATTTATTATTAGAGAAAGCGATTAAAGATTCATGATGAGACCTATAATGATAAGTAAGCCTATGTCTAGGTAAATCAAGCGCAATCGCATCATCTAGTAATGATTCAAGATCATCGTAATTGATATTATCTTCATTTGAAATTGAAGACGATATAGTCGCATTAAAGAAATTAGTCGGAGGCATCTGTTGCTTATCCCCTGCAATAATCGTGGAATCGCCTCTAGCAATCGCCCCAATCGCCTCTGAAGTCGGTATTTGGCTAGCCTCGTCAAATATAACTAAATCAAAATGATGCTTGCTTGGATCAATATATTGAGCGACTGACATTGGGGACATTAAGAAACATGGGGTATATTTAAATATTAATTCCCCATATGTATCAAATATGTTCCTAAGTGATTTACCCCTACCTGAAGTTGCCAAAACCTTTCTAAATTGGTAATTAGATGAACTAGTCGCATAATGGACATTATCTAGAGGGAATTCTTTTGTTATCTCAAATGCAGTTTCCTTGACTGAAAGTAATCTATATTCATCAATCGCCTTTTTATATTTATTAATCTTATCTTCTACTTCAAGCGAATTTAGATTAAGTAAATCCTTTTCAAATAAAGAAGAGACCATAATCGAATAGAAAAGGACACATTTAAAGGCAGGTTCTAGTTCTAATTCATCTAATTTGCCATTTAGATAAGAAGATATAACTGGATTAGGTAAAATAGATGAAGCTTCATCAATATAATTAAGTAACTTAATCCATTCACCTAGATGTTGGATATCTTCTTTTGCCTTATTTAATAGGCTTATAGATGTCTCATAATAAATGTCATTATCATTTAGATTAAATACATCAAAGCCCAATGTAGTCTTTAATCTTTCATTCTCTTTCTTTAACCTAGCTAGATTATCTAGGAATGAAGTGACTTTATTCTCAAATAGATATTCAGGATTAGATGAAACAGAGACAAAATAACTTTCGATTGGCTTAATATCCAATTTGGAACTAGATTGCATGTTATTAAGCAAATCTAGCATATCCAGGGTATTCTTTACTTTCTTATATTCAGCTTCTACTTCTGCTTTATTTTTATTGATTAAATAAGAATAGATAAAAGAAGAATAACCATTAAATGTCGTCATCTTTTCTTTCTTTTGCTTAACTATCTTTATTAAATTAAGGAAATTAGATATAGATTCATCGTTTCTACAATCTTTCTTATCTTTAATAAATGGACGTATAGCCTTCTTTATTTGTTTTCTTCTTTTATTTCTAGCAAAGAAAGATAAAGAGGATAAAGAAGATAACATTCCTAATAAAGAAGATTCATCAATAGATAAACTAGAAGAAGAATATCTATTGAATAAGATATCTTCATCATTTTTATAATCTAATAGACATTCAAAATAATTCTTTATGTCAACTTTAGAAGAATAATATGTCTTATTGGTTATTTTAGAATAATCGATGTTATCCTTA
>URTN01000055.1 GCA_900550795.1 uncultured Mollicutes bacterium | reverse complement strand
ATAAAGATATTTTAGCAGGATCGCTTAGAAGTAAGCCTGGCCTTAATCTAATTGATTTCTTCTCCAGCTTAGGCGAACTTCCTATTAGAAAAGGCGGACATTCTTTTGCAGCAGGGGTAGCCATCAAAAAAGAAGATTATGAAATCTTTAAGGAAAAACTAGAAGAATACGCCTCTAGTCATCCTTTTACAGAGCCAAAAAAAGAAGAAATAAGCATCTGTTTAAACGATATATCCATGGAAAATTATAAAATCCTAAGGAAATTCGCTCCTTTTGGCCATGATTATGAAGAACCAACATTTGTTATTGAAAATGTCCCAACCTCGGCTTTGAAATTCAATAGATTAGGTTATCTAACCTTTAAAATAAGTCCGAATTCTGAAGTTTTCTCCTTTTCTATAAAAGATGATATCTTGAATAAACCTAGTTTAGATATGGAAGGGAAATTCCGTTTAAATGAATTTAGAGGCTCTTTCAAAATACAATTTGCCTGTAATGAAAAGAAATAATATATATTATTTTTGGTTTTAGCCTATACTAGAAGGGTATGGAAAATCTAGAAGAGCAAAAAACAACATTACCTCCAAATGGAGGATACCCAATGCATACCTTCGAGGACCTTAAGGCCTTGTATTATGTCTATATCAGCAATCCTAACGATAGGAAGATGATAGAAGACGCCTATTTATTTGCCAAAGCCAAGCATGAAGGTCAATTTAGGAAATCAGGTGAACCTTATATCCATCATCCAATTGAAGTTGCCTATATTTTAGCATCCCTCCAGTCCGGGCCTGCCACAATTGCATCTGGACTTCTCCATGATGTAGTGGAAGATACAGATGCAACAATCGAAGACATCGAGAAGATGTTTGGGGAAGATGTGGCCAAGATTGTAGATTCCCTTACTAAGATCCAAAGGATGAAATTATCCAAGATGACGGCGGAGGATTTTGAAGCCGAGGACCATCGAAAGATATTTTTAGGCATGGCAAGGGATGTCAGGGTCATCATTGTTAAACTTGCCGATAGACTTCATAACCTTAGGACCTTGGATTCTCTTTCTCCTGAAAGACAAAAAGCCCTTGCTAAGGAAACAATTGAAGTATTTACCCCGATTGCCCATAGGCTAGGTATCTATTCCGTCCAAAGTGAGATGGAAGATTTGTCATTAAAATATCTAGAAAGGGATAAATATAATTCCATTTTAAAGTTAGTTAACGAGAAATACGAAAATAGAAAGCACTCCCTTGAATTACTAAAGAAAAGGATTGCCGATATTTTGCTTGAACACAATCTTCCTTGCAAAATGGAATCTAGGGTCAAATCCATCTATTCCATTTACCGTAAGATGTATCAAAAAGGCCATAGCTTCGATGAAATTTATGATGTCTTGGCTATTAGAGTCATAACTAAGACAGTTATTAACTGTTATGAAATATTAGGTATTATCCATTCTACATATAAACCAATCCCTGGTAGGTTTAAGGATTATATTGCCATGCCAAAGCCGAATATGTATCAGTCATTGCATACTTCGATTGTTTCTGGTGATGGACAGATATATGAAATCCAAATTAGAACCGAAGAGATGGATCAAGTTGCCGAAAGTGGTGTTGCGGCCCACTGGAAATATAAAGAAGGTGGCCATTATAATGCGAAGGATGAGCAAAAAGAAATCGAGGAGCAACTTCATTGGTTTAGGGATTTTGTCTCTCTTTCCGGGGAACAAGATGGCACCGCTAGCGAATATATGGCTTCTCTTTCAAATGATATATTTGGGGCGAATGTCTATGTATTTACTCCTTTAGGGAAGGTTATTGATTTACCTGCCGGGGCGACTACTTTGGATTTTGCCTATAAAATCCATACAAAAGTTGGCGACAGTGCGATTGGAGCGGTAGTTAATGGGGTCCTTGTGCCTCTAAATACTGTCTTGAAAACTGGCGATGTCTGCGAGATTAGGACATCAAAGACTTCTTCTGGTCCGAATAATTCCTGGCTAGAAATCGCTAAGACGGCTTCTGCTAAAGCCCATATCAAGAAGGCGCTTCAGAAAAAAGATGCCGCCATCATGAAAGAAGAGAAAGTCAGGATTGGTAGGATTTCCTTGCTTGATTCTTTTAAGTCGCAAGGATTTAATGAAGAAGAGACACTAAAATTAATAGATAATGATAAGCTCCGCAATGAATACCATTTCGATAATCTAGATGATTTGTTTGTCATGGTCTCGCAAAAAAATCCAGCCCCTGGGACAATTCTTTCTTTCCTCCATATAAGGAAGAAACCTGGATTTGAATTCAAGAAGAAAAAAGACAATGTCAATGATAATTCTTCTCCAGTCAATGTACCTGGTGGAAGTAGCGGACTAGCTATATCTTTAGGCAAATGCTGCACCCCAATTCCAGGAGATGATATTGTTGGCTATATCACCAAAGGAAAAGGGATTACAATCCACCGTAAGTCTTGCCCAAATATTGCAAACGAGCAAAAACGATTAATAGATGTATATTGGAAGGAAGACTTAGGAATATCTAGATATCCCGTAGATATCGAGGTTTATTCTAATGATAGACCTGGACTATTAAATGATATACTGCAGGTAATGGCCTCTAAAGGTGTTGGTGTTACCGATTTAAAGGCCCACTTGATACAAGAAACACTAAATGACGTCGTTTCGATGACTATTACTGTTAGTGATGCGAAGGTGTTGAGCGATTGCTTTGCCTTGCTTCTAGGCATCAAGGGTGTCTACTCTGTAGAAAGAGTGATTCATTGATTAGTTGTAATTGTTAACTAGCCTCAGGAAGTCTATAATTATTAACGACTAGAAAGGACTTTTTAGTATGCAAATCAAAGGTGTTAAAGGTACTCATGATTTATATGGGGACGAAAGTTATTGCTATGACTATATAGAAAATATCTTCTCCATTGTTGCCGAACTTTATAATTACAAGAAAATCGAGACTCCATGTCTAGAATATACGGAAGTTTTCTCTAGGGGTACTGGTACTTCTAGCGACGTTGTCCGTAAGGAAATGTATACTTTTCTCGATAAAGGGGATAGAAGCGTAACACTTCGTCCTGAAGGGACAGCGGGTGTAATGAGGTCAATTGTCGAAAATAAGCTATATGCGACTAACGACTTGCCACTTAAAACATATTATGTTGGGCCTGTTTTTAGATATGAAAGGCCTCAACTTGGTAGATATAGGCAATTTTACCAGGCCGGGATTGAAGCAGTTGGGATCGATTCAAGCGAATTAGATGCCGAGGTCGTAGTATTTGCGATGAGAGTACTAGGCATGCTTGGATTTAATGGGCTTAAGGTAAAAGTAAATACTTTGGGTGACAAAGAATCTAGATTAGCATACAAAGAAGCCCTGAAAGCCTATTTTGCCCCTAGAATCGAGTCTATGTGCGATGACTGCAAGGAAAGACTTAAATTAAATCCACTTAGAATTCTTGACTGCAAGGTTGCTTCTGACCAAGAAATTGCTAAAGGCGCCCCAAAAATGAGGGATTATTTATCCAAATCCAGCGAAGAAAGATTCTATCATACATTATCGATATTAAATGAAGTTGGAATCGAATATGAAATCGATGATTCTCTTGTCAGGGGACTAGATTATTATGGAGAAATAGTATTCGAAGTACATATGCTTTCTCCTACAGGAAAAGATTATGGGGCCTTGCTAGGTGGAGGACATTATGATGGACTCTTGTCTAGCTTTGATGGACCTAGCGATATCGATCACGGGGTTGGATTTGCCCTTGGGATGGAAAGAATCTATTCTTTAATGAAGGAATTTGATTTATTAAAGGATATAAAGCAAGAACTAGATATCTATTTAATGCCACTAGGAGAGAAGGCAATGGAATATTCTTTCTCCTTAGCAGAACAACTTAGATCACTTGGATATTCTATTGATAGGCCATATAAAATGGCTAAATTAGGATCTTATTTCAAAAAAGCCGAGAGATCTAGAGCAAAACTGGCCTTGATATTTGGAGATGAGGAACTAGAAAAAGGAATCATCCAAATAAAAGATTTAGACAAGAAGGAACAAAAAGAAGTTTCCTTGGATAATCTAGATAAGGAACTAGACGAATTATTTAACGAAGAAGATCATCATCACGAATAAGGATATTTATGGAAAGAACTGATTTTAACGGAAATCTAAGATTAAAAGACATTGGAAGAAAAGTTACTATTCTAGGCTGGGTTGCTTCAAAAAGGAACCTTGGCGGGCTTCTTTTCATTGATTTAAGGGATTCGACTGGAATTGTTGGATGTACTGTACTTAACCCAGATTCGGTTCCTGAAATCAAAAATGAATATGTAGTGGAAGTCAAAGGGGAAGTCAAAAAGAAAGATACCCCAAATCCAAAGCTAAAGACTGGGGAAATAGAGGTAATCGTATCTTCCTTGAAAGTCATCAACAAGGCTGAACTTACCCCATTTATAATTGCAGACAAAACCGACGCTCTAGAAGATACTAGGCTTCAATATAGATATCTGGATTTAAGACGTCCTTGCTTGCTAAACAATCTAAAAATAAGAGCAGAAATAGTTAAATGTTTCCATTCTTATTTCGATGAACACGGGTTTTTAGAAGTAGAAACCCCAATTTTGAATCTATCTTCTCCAGAAGGAGCTAGGGATTATCTAGTTCCATCAAGGACGAGAAAAGGCAGCTTCTATGCACTCCCTCAATCCCCTCAATTATGGAAACAACTTTTAATGGTTGGGGGAATTGAAAGGTATTACCAAGTCGCCAAATGCTTTAGGGATGAGGATTTACGTGCCGATAGACAACCTGAATTCACCCAGCTTGACCTAGAAACTTCTTTCCTTGATATGGATCAACTCCTTTCTTTGATGGAAGGTTTCCTAAAGAAGATGTTCAAAGATGTTGTTAATTTTGACTTGCCTTTGCCTTTAAGAAGGATGAAATATTGGGATGCCATGGATAATTATGGCTCTGATAAGCCTGATACAAGATATGGATTATTGCTTAAAGACATAAAAGGAATAATGAGCAAGACTAGCTTCCCTGGATTTGAAAACAAGGAATTTATCAAATGCTTAGTAATTCCTAACCAAGCAAAAGTTACTTCTAGAAAAGTATTAGATGAGCTAAATATGGAGGCAAAGAAATTCAACTTGCCTTCCTTAATTGCTTTAAAATACGAGAATAACGCCTTAATTGGCTCATTTGCTGATAAATTCATGGACGAAGAAACTAAATCTCAATTAGTTTCATTCCTAGAATTAAAGGAAGATGATTTGGTATTAGTTTCTTCTAGTGCCTATAGAAGGGATATAGATTTCGGACTAGGCGCCTTAAGGACTTTATATGGAAAGAAACTAAATCTAATCGATCCAAATTCATTTGATGTATTGTGGGTTGTTGACTTCCCAATGTTTGATCCAATTGAAGGAGAGGAAGGCAAATATACTGCCGAACACCATCCATTCACTAGACCTAGGGATGAAGACTTGCCTTTATTAGATAGCAAGCCGGAAGAAGTCTTGGCCTATGCCTATGATATTATTATCAATGGATATGAAGCTGGTGGAGGAACTTTAAGAATCTATGACCATGATATCCAATGGAAGATATTCAAGCTATTAGGACTTTCTGATGAAGATGTCGCCGCCAAATTTGGCTGGTTCATCGATGCCTTCAAGTATGGGGCTCCGCCACATGGTGGATTGGCCTTTGGACTTGATAGGCTTACCATGATCTTGGCCCATACCGATAACATTAGGGATGTCGAGGCTTTCCCAAAGAACCTCTCGGCCATTGACCCAATGTCACATGCCCCATCTAAAGTTGATGAAGACCAATTAAAAGCAGTTGGAATCAAAGTCGATTTAGAAAAGTAATATATAATTATATATTAATACTACTAAATAAATACTATATGTC
>URTN01000054.1 GCA_900550795.1 uncultured Mollicutes bacterium | reverse complement strand
TATTTACATCTATAATGATAGAGGAGGAAATAGAAACATGGACAATTTAAAAGATAGAGTAACTATATATCAAGTAGCCCAGGCCGCTGGAGTATCTTTAGCAACTGTATCAAGAGTTATAAATAAACAAGGTTCAGTTACCGATAAGACTAGGGAAAAAGTAGAAAAGACAATTGCTGCCTTAGGTTATAAACCTTCTGGATTAGCTCAGGCTTTAGCTACAAATAGGACTACATCCATCGGTGTAATTATTCCTAGTGCGAATTATGTCTATATTGCCAATGTATTAAACGGAATTACCGCTGTAGCAAAAGAAAAAGGCTATGTATTGACTCTTTTCTCTACATCACATTCTAGAGAAGAAGCCTTATCAATGATCGAGAAGGTAATTACCCAGCACGTAGATGGGGCGATTATATTTGATGACCAATTAGGTGCAGAAGATATCAATACCATTGCTTCATATAATGTCCCAAGCATTGTAATCGATGCTAAAGTAAGTGGGGATAAAGTAGGTGATATCCTTCTAGATTATGATGAATGTGTCACTAAATTAGTAAAAGAATATTATAAACGTGGAGGGGATAAGGAAATGACTTTCCTCCATGTCCATAATGCCGGTAGATTGCTTGCTAGATGCGAGAAGAATTTTGTAAAAGCTAGTGAAGAACTTGGAAAAAATTACAAAGTTTTCAATTGCGATGATTCCTATGCTAGGACTTATGCTGATTTTATGCAATATTTCAAGACCCATAAAGGCGGATATTTCCTTTGTTACCGCGATTCTATCGCTGCGGCTGTTATGAATGCTGCAACCGATTCTGGTCTTAATGTCCCGACTGAAGTTGAAGTTGTCTCTATCGTAGGTACTAAATATGCTTCAATTATTAGACCTACATTATCATCCTTCCATATCGATATGTCTGAAGTTGGCAAAAGGGCAATGTATATGCTTACTGACTTAATGAACCGTGACTTAATCGAAAAAACATCAAAATTCGATGCCCAATTTGTCAAAGGCTCATCTACTAAATTAGATTAGTAATTAATTTAAATTAGAAATCTCTCAACCTAAAAATGCAGGGATTTCTTTTTTGTTATGCCCATTAAAAGCCGACTTTTGTTAACTAGATAAATATAAGTGACATTTTCATATTGACCACAACAAATTTCATACTATATGATTTGCATATATATGGCTCGGTCACTGACCTAGAGAATTCTATTCTTCCTGAAAGAAATCTTTCCCGTCAATAGACGATAGTCGAGGCCTAAGAAAGGATGTTGCTAGGAGACTATTAGCAAAAACAATCAACATGAAACTAAAACGACTATTTAGTATTCTCGCTTTAGCTATTTTTGGCGCGAGCAGTGTTGGGATTGGAGCCTCTTTATTAAGCAAGGCCCCAGTTGAAACAAACGCGGAGGAAGCCCCTAAAACCTGGATGTTTAGGGCACAACTAAATCTAGCAGATGCTTCTCCAAATAAGGAAGGAAATGCTTTTGGGGCTAACCCAGTTGAAAAGGTCAAGTTCCATTATTGGGAGATGGCGGCTTAGACAAAATGGTTGAAGCCTCCCATATCGCAACTGATACTTATGATTATTATGGACTAAATGTCTCTTTGGCTGATTCCGATGTCATAAAAGGGGCCCAATGGGTTTTAACCCAAAAAGGTATTGGAGACAAATATTCTGTCGACATTACACAATTTGGTTCTTCAACGACAACTACCCTCGATAAGAACATTGACTTTACAGCAATTCAATGGATTTTCTCGAACAACTGGGTTGGAGATAAATGGAAATTTCTTAACAACCAAATTGAAGGGTACAAAACAACTAAATTTACTTTAAATCTTGATGATGTTGCTACTCCTGTAGACTTTGTAAAGGAACCTCAAAGCAATGTTTTGGCCGTCAGGAATTTAGATTATCCAACCGCTGGAAAAACAATTGGGATGGTCGGCGATGCCAGTGTCTATCTTTTCGGTCAGTTTTATTATCTTTGCTGGGACACTTCTGCCGAACTTATTTCTAATGGTAGTGGTTCATGGCTACGTCTAAAAGAAGCAGGAATCTATGATTTCATTATAGCTGACGCTACAATAACCATTAAAAAACACTCCCCACTAACTGATACCTATATTTATTACGTGACCAATAGTGGTGAAGCTACTAGTGACTATATCTATTCCTGGGGTGGGTCGATGCAGTTCGGTGCCTTCCCTGGAACTAAGATTACCGAGATTACCGAAGTAAAGGAAGTGACTGGCGGTGTTCTTCATTTCCAAGGTGGTTCCGATAAGAAATTAATCTACAAGATTCCTCTACAAACTGGTTATCCAACTGGCGATAACATGTTCATGTTTAATAACGGAACTAGCGAATATAAATCAGACGAGAGATCAATTACGGAAACTGCTACCTATTGGTGGACCGGCCCAGCTAATATGGAAGCAACTAGCGGCTTAGAGTTCCTTCTAGAGGCCGAAATAATTAGAAATTCTGCCGCAAATACTTCTATATGCAACATCAGCAGGGAAGATGCGAAGACTATTGTTAATCGCTATAACAACAATATTGGTAGTGATGTTAGGACTACCTATGTCGATACATCTTCCACATACACCTGGGTTTCGGCCGATATGACTGACAGTAAATTGGTCAACTATAGGGACATCATTGTAAGATTGGCCTCAATAGCCGGTTCGACTTATGTAGCAGGCTCTTCCTTAATCAACCTAGGCAATCATTCAAACTTCGATGCAAGTGTTCCTTCAATATTGGCGGTTATATTTGTAGCCGGGACAATAACTACTGCAACATTAATAATCCTAAAGAAAAGAAAACATAATTAATTAGGATAATATATCTTAGGCGCAGGGCGACTTGCGCCTTTTTATAACTAAATAGTCAAATAGTATCAAAGTGTAGTGTTACCCAATTTAATTAAAAATATTTAGCACTCTGCCCTTGACACTGCTAAAAGAATGATTATTATGTTTATTGTCATTAAGAAAGGCAAACTAAAAAATGATTAAACCATTATTAGATTATGTCTTGCTAGAGAAATTGCCTAGCGAGAAAAAAGTAGGGTCAATATACCTTGCTTCCGAAAAGAAAGCCGGAAATATCGCTACTGTTGTAGCCGTATCTTCTTCTAAGGATAAGGATGGTAAACCTGTTGAATTATCCGTCAAGGTTGGGGATAAGGTTATATACCGCGAATATTCTGGAACTGAATATGAAGAAAATGAGCATAAATATCTATTAATCAAGAATGAAGATATTCTTGCTATTGTTGAATAAGAAGGTAAATAAAAATGGCTAAGGAAATTAAATTAGGGAAATCCGCGAGGGATTTGATGCTTGAAGGTGTCGATACCCTTGCAAATACTGTTAAGCTAACCATTGGTCCAAAAGGACGCAATGTCGTGCTGGATAAAGGTTATGGTTCACCTCTTATCACTAATGATGGAGTTACCATCGCCAAAGAAATCGAATTAAAGGACAGCTTTGCCAATATGGGTGCAAAGCTAGTCTATGAAGTCGCCAATAAGACTAATGATGCAGCAGGGGATGGAACTACAACCGCAACCTTACTTGCCCAATCTATTATCCATCGTGGCATTGATGCTGTTGAAAAAGGTGCAAACCCTGTATTTGTTAGACAAGGTATTGAAAAAGCCGGTAAGGAAGTTGCTTCTAAATTACTAGAAGAATCTAGGCCAGTCGATACCAATGAAGATATCGAATCTGTTGCTACTATTTCTAGCGGTGATTCCGAGATTGGTCATCTAATTGCCGAAGCTATGGAAAAAGTTGGCAAGAACGGCGTTATCACTGTTGATGATTCTAAGGGTATCGAAGATGAATTAAGTGTTACCCAAGGTATGGAATTTGATAAAGGGTATATCTCTCCATACATGGTAACTGATAGAGAAAAGATGATTGCCGAACTAGATGATGCCTATGTCCTAGTCACTGATCAAAAGATCTCTAATGTACAAGACTTAGTTCCATTGCTACAAGCTAATATCGATGCCGGCAATAAGCCAATATTAATCATTGCCGATGATTTGGATGCCGATGTAACTTCTACAATCGTAGTCAATAAGTTACGTGGAACATTCAATGTAGTTGCAGTTAAGGCTCCTGAATTTGGTGATGCCCAGAAAGCTGCTCTTCAAGATATTGCTATAATGACTGGTGCTAAATTTATCTCCAAAGATCTATCCATGGAAATAAAGAATGTCACCATGGAAGATCTTGGCAAAGTCAAGAAAGCTACCATCAAGAAAGATAAGACTACTCTTGTCGGTGGAGAAGGAAGCAAGAAAGAAATCAATGATAGGATTTCTGAACTTGCCCATCAACATGAAGTCGCTACTAGCGATTATGATAAGAAAGCCCTTGCCAAGCGTATCGCTAAGCTCTCTGATGGAGTTGCCGTACTTAAGGTTGGTGCCCTTACCGAATCCGAACTAAAAGACAAGAAACTCCGTATCGAAGATGCTTTAAATGCCACTAAGGCTGCAGTTAGCGAAGGTATCGTTTGTGGTGGCGGAGCTGCTCTAACTGAAGTATATAAAGAATTAAAGCCAGTACTAAAAGATTCTAATCCTGATATCCAAAAAGGTATCAATGCCGTCATGGAATCTCTATATGACCCACTTAGACAAATTGCTTCTAATGCTGGATTTGAACCTAGCGAAATTGTAGAAGCCCAAAAAGTCGCCAAGAAGGGAATTGGCTTTGATGCCAAAAACGGTGTCTGGGTCGATATGTTTGAAAAAGGCATCGTTGATCCAACTAAGGTTACTAGAAGTGCAATTCTAAATGCCTCTTCCATTGCTTCCTTATTTGTTACCACTGAGGCTGCTGTTACTGAACTAAAAGAAGAAAAACCAGCTGCTCCGGCAATGGGTAACGACATGTATTAATAAATAGTTTACCCTTTTAGGCCCTCTAGAATAATCTAGGGGTCTTTTTGATTGTAAGTAAATCTAATTAAAAAGATGCGATAGATACGCAATTATTTATATAAAATGTAAATTAATTAACCATGGATATATTTTTTGTTCTAGAATATATATATGTCAAATTACCTAATATATTCCCTTGAGGATGATGAGGATATTTCTTCTATCATCAAAATAGCCTTGTCTAAAAATGGGCTAGATGTAGTTGCTTTTTCTACTGGAGAAGCATTTTTGGAAGCATTTAGAAAGAAGCCATGCGATTTATTGCTTCTAGATTTGATGTTGCCGAAGATGCAAGGAAAAGAAGTACTTGAATCTATTAAGAATCATAAAAGGACTAGGGTTATAGTGGTGTCTGCTAAATCTGAGATTTCCGATAAAGTCGAATTATTAGATCTTGGGGCAGATGATTACCTCCCTAAGCCTTTTGATATAAAAGAATTAGTATCAAGAGTAAAAGCACAGCTACGTAGAGTTAAAGAAAATTCCAATATAGCTAAATATGGCCCATTTGAAGTAATTATTGATAAAGGTATTGCTAAATATAATGGACATATATTGGATTTGACTCCATCTGAATATCTAATATACCTAGATTTAATCGAGGCTAAAGGAGAAGCTAAATCTAGGGAGAAACTTGAATTTTCCTTTAGGGGCAAATCTAGTTTAGGCAAATCTAGCCGTGCCTTAGATATGCATATAAAGCATCTAAAAGGCAAGATAGATGGAAGATTATCTTCAGTATATGGGGTAGGTTATAGATTAGATGTCTAATTCAAGAAAGAAATATAGATTCGAATTAGGCGTATTTTGCCTTTCTTTCTTGCCCTTTTTAATCGGGACACTTACTTTTTATTTGACTTCAAAACATAATTTTGAGAATGAAGTTTCTTATCTTGGTAATGATGTATTTTCTTCAATTAGGGATAAAGGAGAAATAAAGGAAGTCGAATATCAATATAAAGATTCTCCTTTGTACCGGTTATATC
>URTN01000053.1 GCA_900550795.1 uncultured Mollicutes bacterium | reverse complement strand
ACAGGAAATTCGCCCTTTTTTGAAAATAAATGATTCATTTAAGAAGATTGTAATTACATCTAATACACCAAAACCTTTTTATAATGATCAGGGTATTTTAATCATGAATGTATATGATTTTTTATTGAATGCAGATTCGTTGGAACTATAAGAAGTAACTGGTAAATGGGATAAATGCTTGATTTTAGCGGACGCATCATAATGGTGACATGAGTTATTGAGGTGTTGCTTGAAGTTGTTCTAGTAATTTGTGATACTGAGGTTACATCTGCAGATGAACTAATTATGAAAGGAAGATTTAATATGATCGAATTTGGCGAACAACTAAGAAGAGCGAGAGAAGAAAAGGGAATGACCCAATAGTCTCTTGCCGAGCAATTATATGTAACCAGACAGGCAGTATCAAGGTGGGAATGTGGGGATCGTTACCCTGATTTACTTACTACTAAAAAAATATCGCAGATTCTGGAAGTGAGTCTTGACGACCTGTTATCTGGAAAAGAAATGGAAAAAGTAGTAGAACGTAACCCTGTTATTGAAAAGAAGAGCGTCAATAACATAATGATAGCTCTTTATGCGTTTGTGGTAATTTCATTTTTTATCACTATTGTGGATATTATAATTAGATTCCCGTTGCAATCAGAAATGATTGATTATAATGATATGCAAGCGATTGTAATAAATGTATTGGCATTGCTTATTCAGATTGTTTTCTTTGCGTATGGTTTTGTTAATGCTATAAGAAGAATGCTATCACCAAAAAGGATGGGTGCCGTCATTGTTGCATTTTTTGCTGCGACCTGTATTACTGGAACTGAAAATATGGTAATTAATTCAAATGTTCAGATTGTTTTATGGTGGATTGTTTTAATTATCCCCAATATAGTTGGTGCTGTAGCAACATTCGCTTATTTTGTTTCGGGTAAGAAAAGTAAGATATATTCTATAATAATTTATTTGGCTGCGATTTGGGGAATGTTCCGCATCATTTATTCAAATTATAATCTTATAGTTCATGCAAATCAGTATCTGTCTATGAATAGCACGGTTAGACTTGTACTTGAGATAGCAATACATTGTCTAGTAATATATCAAACGTATGTATTATGGATTAAACGCCAAAATGCAATAGACATAAGTTAACCATTTATTTCATCTTTGTTATGGGAAATGGTTCTGTAAATTCCAGATTAATTAATGTGAAGCAGGCTATCAATTTATCAATACGCTTTAGAAAAACGGATGAATTGCCAAAAATCTAAAGTGGGAAAGTATGGGGATTAAGCAAGATTGATATCCTAACAAATTTATCAATAAAAATAAAATAAGCTAGATGGAAGACTCCATTAATTTGGAGTTTTCATTTTGAAAAAATCATAATTGTGTATGAGCAAACCGCTTGCAACATACTATACGGGGGTATAGTATGTTATCGGGAGGTTTAGAAATGGAAAAGAAATGTTGTTGCAAGAAATGCAAAACGACACTCATCATCGGCGGGGTACTTTTTGCTCTCGCTTTTGTTTACTTGTTTATCGCAGGTGCTACTGGCGGAATTCCATTCAGCAATTCTTACCCATGGGGAATAGTTCCAGGTACCGGTTGGTTCTGGGGCTCATTTGCTGCTGATCCAGGCTGGACAGGTACTGGATTAATCCGTTGGGGCAATATGGATTGGTACCGCATGGTCGCTGTGGCTGCTTGCTATTTGGCTATTGTCTTATTCATTGTTGGATTAGTCTTAGTCATAAAGAGAAAACAATATAAGCTATTAATTAGAATGGGATGCACTGTTCTAGATGTATTCTGGACTGGTTATATCTTTGTCTCTATGATGCTTCCATTAGATAGAAAGGTATTGCATAGAGCTGCCTATTTCAACTACACGGTTGTCTTGGTTTTATCTATAGCCTCTATTTTATTCTTATTAATTGCTTGCTTAATCCCATTCTTAAAAGTTGAAACCATCAGCGAAGAAAGAATTAGGGAAATCTCTAGAGAAGAATATTCTTCCATGAGAGCTACCGAAGGCAAGACCTATACCGAAAATGAAATCCGTGCCATTGTTAGAGAAGAAATGACCGGCACCCAAGAAAAGATCTTCACCGAACCAGAGATAAGGGAAATCATTGTTGATGAAATCTCTAAACATCCTTGCGTTGTTAAAGAAGAAGTTAAGGAAGAGGTTACTGAAGAGCCAGCTCCTGAAGTAGTTGAAGAACCAGTTGCTGAAGAAGCGGTTGAAGAAGACGAAGACAATCCATTTGCTTCCTTAAGAAATAAAAGACGTGCTTCATTTGAAACCAAGATCAAGAATAGCGAATATGATTTACGTCATAAATATTATGATCTAAGAGACTATATCAAGTCTTATGGAATCAATAATAGAATCTCTATCCCAGGTGATACCTTCTCTGCAAAAAGAGAAAAACTCGTATTCATCACTGTATCGGGCAAGAAACTCAAAGTATCCTATGCCCTTGATCCAAAAGAATACGAACAAACCCCAATTCCAGTAGAAGCCAATACTTCTAAGAAGTTAGCGGATTTACCATTATGCTTAAAGATTAAATCTGACCTCTCATTTAGGAGAGCCTGCAAATTAGTCGATGACTTAATGGCTAAAAAAGGCATCACCAAAATAGAAGAAAAGAAATAAATAAATCTAATCTTATTTGAGGCGGTTAACCCCGCCTCTTTTTAATAAGCACATGGATAGCAAATCGATTTATTTTAGAATAAAATAAGTAAGTCCAAGGAGAAAAACTTTATGCATTGCGAAAGAAAAATTAGTGATGGTTTCTATTATGTAGGTTCTAGTGATAGACGTTTGGCTTTATTTGAAAATGTCTATCCAATTCCAAACGGAGTTAGCTATAACTCCTATTTGTATCTAGATGAACAGACTCTTCTGCTAGATACAGTTGATTCCTCTGTTTCTGATGTCTTCTATGAAAATATTGACTTCCTCCTAAACGGAAGAAAGCTTGATTACCTAATTGTTAATCACATGGAACCGGACCATGCCGCAAACATTGGGGAGCTTGCCTTACGTCATCCTTCTACAACTATTGTAGTAAATGCGATGTCGAAGAAATTCCTATTTAATTATTTCCCTGAAATCAAAAACCCAATCATGGTTGTCAAAGAAGGGGACAAATTAAATATCGGTAAGCATACATTTACTTTCGTTATGGCTCCTATGGTACATTGGCCAGAAGTCATGTTTACTTTTGAATTGAGCGAGGGCGTGTTATTCTCCGCCGATGCTTTTGGTACATTTGGTGCTTTAGAAGGAGATATATTCGCATCTTCTTCAACATTTACAAAATCATTCCTAGCAGAAGCTAGGAGATATTACACGAATATCGTTGGTAAATATGGCGATCAAGTCGTAAATGTCTTAAAGAAAGCTTCTACCATTGATATTAAGATGATTTGCCCTTTGCATGGGCCTCTTTATAAAGGGAATTTGAACTTTATCCTTAACCCATATATGAATTGGGCTACCTATACTCCTGAAGAAAATGATGCTGTAATGATTTGTTATTCTTCAGTTTATGGGGGTACTAAAAATGCCGTTGAAGTATTAGCAAAAATGCTAAGCGAAAAAGGAGTGAAGAATCTAGTTATATATGATGTATCAAAGACTGATTCTTCATATCTAATTGCTGAAGCATTTAGAGTTAAGACAATTGTTTTAGCTTCTACCACCTATAATGCCGGTGTATTTGTTAAGATGGAAGAATTCCTAACTGATTTAGCAGAACATAAGATTAGGAATAGGACTTTTGCCTTCCTTGAAAATGGTTCTTGGGCACCTGCAGCTAGACTTGGGATGAAAAATATCCTAAAAGACTTGCAAGGCTCTACATTTATCGAAAATACATTGACCTTAACTAGTAGGATTAAGGAAAATCAACTAGAAGACTTATCTAAATTAGCAGATGCGGTGGCTTCTTCAGTGATTTTGGATTTACCTTCCAAAGAAGAAACATTCATTGATGATAAGACCCAATTTAAACTTACCTATGGCTTATTTACCGTCTTTAGCAAGGATGAAAATGGAAAAATTGACGGTTCAATCAATAATTCTTTCTTCCAGATTTCTGATTCTCCTAATTTGTTCCTTCTCTCAGTTAATAAGGCAAACTATACAGCCGAGAACATCAAGAAAACCGGTAGATTTGTTGCCTCTATCTTAAATAACGAGACTGACTATGCGCTTATTAAGAGATTTGGCTTTGCTTCAGGTAGAGATTCTAACAAATTAGAAGGGGCTGAAGATTTAGTTAAACCAACTTCTTCTGGATTAGTTAGATTAGATAAGATGAGCAATGGCTACTTGGATTGTGAAGTCAAGCAAACTCTAGATATTGGAAACCATGTTGTCTTTATCGCAGAAGTTAAAGAATCCAGGGTATTAAATAATTCTAAATCTCTAACTTACGAATATTATTTTGCTAACATAAAACCAAAGGCCTTACCTTCTCAAAATAAGGTGAAAAAGACTGCATGGGTCTGCCGTATTTGCGGTTATACATATGTTGGGAAAACTCTTCCAAAAGATTTCATTTGCCCATTATGCAAACACCCTGCAAGCGATTTTGATAAGGTCGAATTATAAACTTTCTTGTTCTAAATATATTTAGACAATATAATCAGCCCTATGGAAAATAAAGACGAGATAATCGAAGTAGAAGTTACTGATGAAAAACTAAATGCCCCTAAAAAAGAGGGCAAGCCAAAGAAGACCTTGGACGATTATTCATCTAAGATTCGTTTCTATGGTTCTTTAGCCTATCTAGGTTCTAGATATGGATTTACTGGAATGATTCTAGCTGGGCTTGCTGGATTAGTTTTCTCTATCCTTTATAGTGAGAATAAAGCCACTTCCTTCCTTGCCTTGGTTATTGTTTGTTTTTCTTTCTGCCTATTATTTGCTATTTTCTATGTTGTTGGATTAATTGCAAAAAGCTTAGCTAGAAAATACATGGCTAAGGATCCTAATTATCAAGATAAAGTATGAGTTATATAGAGATTCACGGTTTAAGCAAAATATATAACCCAGATAAGCCAAATGAAACTAGGGCTTTAATGGATGCTTCCTTTAATTTGAATAAGGGTGAATTTGTCTGTGTATTAGGGCCTTCGGGTGCAGGAAAATCTACTTTATTGAATATATTAGGCGGCATGGATAGGGCTAGCAGTGGTTCTTATATAGTCAATGATAAAGACGTTACTAAATTTAACGAAAAAGAATTACAGGTATTTAGGAGGCAAAGTGTTGGCTTTGTTTTTCAATTCTATAACTTGATGCAGGATCTAACTTCTTACGAGAATGTTTCTCTAGCATCTTCTATTGCCTTAAATCCTCTTGATCCAAAAGAAATAATCGAAAAAGTTGGATTAGAAAAAAGAATGTATGCCTTTCCTTCTTCGCTAAGCGGAGGAGAACAACAAAGGGTATCTATTGCTAGGGCGATTGTTAAAAACCCTTCTTTGCTGCTTTGCGACGAGCCTACTGGTGCGCTTGATTCTAAAACCGGTAAGTCCATCATGGCCTTGCTTATGGATATATGCAAGAAGTATGAAAAGACTTTGATTCTAGTTACCCATAATGCCGCTTTAGCTAGACTTGCAGATAGAGTTATACGTATGGGAGATGGACATATTGTTTCAAATGAAATCAATGAACATCCATCAAGCGTTGATGAAATTGATTTCAATCAGATGTCTTTGTCCTCAAACGATGAATATCCTGAACTATTGATTTCCGATTTACATTCTGTTCTTCAACCTTCTGAACTGACCTTATTATCTCAATTTGTTTTTAAAGGAATGAGCATCGCAGATATAGCAGAAAAATCTGGTGTCAGTAGACAAGCTATCAACCGTAAAAAGCTTTCCATATTAAAAAAATTAGAATGTGCATTCTTCCCTAAAACTTCCAAATAAATTCTCATTCATTTTGATTTCATTCTTTAGTGTAT
>URTN01000052.1 GCA_900550795.1 uncultured Mollicutes bacterium | reverse complement strand
GATATGAAGAGGCAATCCAAAACTTCTATCTTGTTTCTTATCCCAATGAATTAGTTACTTATCTAACCGGAAATAGGAACGATAAGACAATCGGGGAATTATATAATATCTTTGTCTTACGCTTGCCAGCCTCCCCTACAATTAATTCATATTCGACTGACTATGCTTCTTATTACGTGAATGAAGATGGAACTGTCAATTCGTCTAAGCCAGGATTTATAAAAGATGGTTTAAATAAAAGGGGGCAGAATGATGTCTTGGATCTATTTAAGTCAACATACAAAGGATTACCATCCCTATTAAATTATGTTGATCCTTCTATAAAATCTTCTTCTGATTTCATTAGCAAGACCCTAACATTAGGCAGAATTTGCTCGATTGGGTTTTCTTTCCTTATATTAAGCGTTGCCATTCCGTTATTAAATAAAGGTAGGAAAGGGATTGGGGAATATATATTCAAGATTAGTTATGGCGACAGATATGGATATAGGCAAAAGATAGGTTTTACTTTATTAAAAAAAGCCTACTATCTTCCATTTATTGGCTTAACAACGATATTTTTCAATGGCTATACCGTAATCCTTCTATTTGTTCTCCCCTATTTTATTAATATCATGTATCTATTATTTGGCAATGATAGAGTTACCCTAGTAGATAAACTTAGCCTTGGCAAAGCCTATCTAGATGATGGATCAGTCTTATTTAAAGACGAAGAAGAAATGAATGAATATAGAAAAAGAGCCCTATCCAATTATACGGATAAGGACTTTATCTCTAAATTATCTTCATTTGAAACAAGCGAAGATAGCCTTGATTAAGTGGAAACCATCTCCCTTAATGTAATTTATAAGGCAGATAACTATTATTCCTAGAATAAAGAAGAATATGGCAGAGCATATATAAAGGATGTTATAAAGCCTGTTTTGCTTTCTTTTTTCCTTTTCGTCTAGCTTATCTTCTTTTTTCTTTTTCTTAACCTTAACTGGTCTAGACGCCCCCAAAGAGATATCGGATTCATCTAGTGAATCCGATAATTCTTCGTATTTAGGTTTGTTAGTAGGATTGCGTGGCATTAAAGGGATTTTACTCCAATTAAAGTCTGGAAGCGATTGGCTTTTTCGTTATTGGTTAATTTTCTAGTAGAATTGGCATCAATTGTATCTAAATATAATTCATAACCAGCAAAATCCATTGCTTCATGAGTCGAAGCCCCATCATTATGGACAATCTTATATTCTTTGTTATTAAGACTATCTTTGATGGTATAGGTAATTTGTCCTTTGGATGCAGTTACATTTAGATTAGAGGCAACGCCGTCTTTTGTTAATGCTAGTCCATCGACATGAGTCTTTAGATAGATGAGCTTTTTATAAATCGCATATACATCCATATTCTTGGATTTTAGATCATAATCAAGAGCATTGACTTCATAAGAGGAGGAATAGGAATTGCCGTCTTTTGTATGGGTACCATCTCCATTGACTTTATCTTTTGTTCTCAAGAACTCTTCTCCGGAAAGAATGAAGGAGGTTCCTTGGCTAGTCAAGACAATGGAATTAGCTAAAACTGGCATCTTCTTTAATAATTCTTCATCATCGATACCAGCCATATAAGCACGGTCATAAAGAGTGTAATTATCGTGGCAAGAAGCATAATTTACTGTCTTGTCAGGATCAAAAGATATAGTAGATGTCTTTCCTTCGATTCCAGAGACTACACTTCTCATATCGGACTCGCTGCCACCTCTTGGATTAGTTGCAAATCCAAGTTCATCAACTGCGGCCATTCCACCTTTGATAAGGGCGTCTCTAAGTTTGTCATTAAAAGCTCCAAATCCTTCAAAGCTAGCAAGATTTTTTTGACTTGCCATAGTTAGACCTAGAGATTCTTCCATTTCCCAAGGCTCGCCATAGATAACTATATCTGGATTAACACTTCTAGCAGCTTCAACTACTTCATTCATCGCCTCAAGAGTATGAAGTCCCATCAAATCGAATCTAAATCCGCTTAATTTATATGTTTCGGCTAGGAATTTGACTGAATCTCTCATAAAGTGGGCATACATTGCATGATCACTAGCAGTATCGTTTCCGCATCCACTCTTGGAAGTAAGCTTTTCGCCATCATAGCGGAAATAATATCCAGGAGCCAAGACATCAAAGTTGCTGCCTTTAGCCCCGTTCACGTGGTTATATACAACATCCATTATAATAGACATATTGTCATTGCCAAATTTCTCGACTAATTCCCTAAATTCCTTGATACGGGCATATCCATCGTACGGATTAGAAGAGTAAGAACCTTCGATGCAGTTGTAATTAAGTGGGTTATAACCCCAGTTAAAGGCTCTATTTTCTTTTCTTTCATCATTAGCCTGGTCAAATATAGGCAAGATTTGAACTGCATTGACTCCTAAATCCTTTATAGAATCATAACCGGTCTTGATGACCTTCCCATCTTTTTCATAGGTCGTACCTCCTTTAATTGCACCGGCATATGTCTTTTCTAGCTTTCTAGTCTCGGCATCATTAGTCCAACTAGAAGAGGAAGTAATATCGGCAATATGGGTTTCATAGACTACCATTGATTTTCTATCGTGGACTGGTGCTTTGAAACTATCCCAATTAGTTGGCTTAGCAGCGTTAAAATCAACAATCATTCCCCTAAGCCCATTGATGCCACATCCTTTTGCATATGGATCAACAATCTCTATTCCTTGTGGATAATCTTTTGATTTGACAAATAAAGTATAGTATTTACCGTATAATTCTTGTTTTAAGGCACCACTCCAAACGCCTTTTTCTCCTTTATTTAAGGTAACTAGAGTAAAGGTATCATCGCCAGATTCATCTAAACTCTTTGGAGTTCCTGAATTATAGATTCTAACTTCAATTGAAGAAGAGAAAGGAGACCAAACCTTGAAAGTAAATATCCCATCTTTTTCAGTTACACCTAAATCAGTTCCGGTATATTCATATTTGGCATTGAATTCATTTGTCCCAAATAATGAATTGAAAGAAACGTCCTTAGTAACGACATTATTGGATTCTGCAAAAGTGACTTCGACAGAGTATTTGGCTAAAAAGTCTATTTCACCCTCAATTTCTTGGATACGAACGAAATTCCTTGGCTTAGGAAGAGTAGTTTCCTTAATAACTGCTCCATCGCGCTTTAAAACAGCTTTGCTTATCGGGAGAGTTGTTTCTAATACCACTTGGGTACCGGTACTAGTAGAAATGAATCTAGCATAGCTAACCTTCTCAGGAACTATATAATCTTTTGAGGTATACACATTTGCATCTCCGCTTTTTAGATAAATATGGTAAATGTCATTATTATCTTTAGTTAAACTAGAGAAATCTATTTCCCTATCTCCATCAGGATCTTTAGCAAGCCAATTACCTTCTCTACCTTTTTTAACAATGAAGTTAATGGTATCGGCTTCTCCTAATCCAAATCTTGACAACGGATAAGAAGCAATTGCCCCATTAATGGAATCTCCACCATTGAATTTATAATCGGCACCATCTTGGTCTGCAGTCCAAAGCCATAAGCACCAAGGTTCATAATTATTATCGGTTCTTAGATAATGGATTTGGAAAGACGGTTCATCATATGTTGGAGTTTCAGGGAAAGTATATCCCGTATCAGTAGTAAGAGCTGTTGAATCGGTCTTGCTAATTGATTGACTTCCATTGTTTTCTCCACATGAGCAAACTAAAATGGAAGCACAAGCAACTACAAAATAGGTTTTAATCTTCTTCATTTTTACTTACCTTTCAAAACTATTGATGAATATGGGGCTAATTTCAAAATAGTCCCTTCGATTTTTGGCTTTAGGTTAGAAGTATTGATTGTATCTAATATTTCTCCATTAGAGAAACTAGAGACATCAGCTTCCATGACTTCGCTAGAAGTATTGTGCATGACAATTATAGAATCCTTGCCATCACCAGAAGTCAATTTATAGGTAATTAAATTAGCGACCCCAGTCTTAACCGAAGTTAATATGGAATCTCTTATAAATGGATATTTATTCCTAATTGAGATGACTTTCTTATAATGATTGACTAGAGACATTGGCTCTTTTTCAAGGTCACATGCCCCTTTTTCGACTTGCTTAAAGGAAGAATAAATAGAAGAAATGCTTCCATCAGGACAATCTGTCTTTTCGTTTTCATGTCCTTCTCCCCAAATCATAGGAAGTCTTCTCATAGCGTCGGTAGATTCTTTTCCTTTTGTTCCCAATAGACCAATTTCTTCTCCATAATAGCAATATGGAGTTCCTGGAAGAAGATATAGCAAGCTTGCCCCGACTTTCATATTCTCGCCAGTCAATGATTTAGAAATCCTATCGGTATCATGATTAGCGAAGAAATAAGATGAATAGGCTTTATTATTCTTTTCCTTAATCTTTTTTTCTTTGGTTTCTAATACGCTAGTAAGAGAATCGCCACTAGCAAAACCTTTTACTGCAGGAATAAAAGGAGTTCCATTGGAATAGGCAATAGATTGCTCAAAATCAAAATATGAATCTATTTTAGAAGAATAATAGGATAGATATTCATTTCCACCAATCCAATTTTCCCCGACAAAATAGCAATTTGGATCAATTGCCCTTGCCATATCGGCAATCTTATTAAGTGCTGCTATATTTTTAGCAACATTTTCTTCTTGGTAATACCTAACCGCATCAAGTCTAAAACCCTTGACACCTTTGTCTAGCCAGAAAGCCATGATTTTATTGAATTCATCAAGAACGGCATCGCAATCAAAATTCAAATCAGGCATATTCGAACCAAAATGGGCATAATAATAGAAAGAGCCTTTTTTATAATAGCTAGATCCACCTTCTTCATTCCATAAATACCAATTAGCTTTGGAATTCTCCCCAGTTTTGCCTAATCTATAATCGTTATAGGAATCAATGAAATATTGGTTATAGGTAGAAGAATGGTTGAATACCATGTCTAGCATGACATCAATCCCTTTTCCTTTTAAGACATTGACCATGTTAACAAAATCCTCCATTGTCCCAAAATCAGGATTAACGGAATAATAATCATCAATATCATAACCATGGTAACTATGGCTTTTATGGATTGGAGTTAGCCAAACTGCCCCAATTCCTAAAGAAGATAGATAATCGGCTTTTGATGCAATTCCATTAAAATCACCGATGCCATCGTTATTTGAATCACAGAAAGAACGGACGAATATTTGATAATGGGCTGAAGATGATTTATTTGATATCGACGTATCGATATTATAAGTTCCATTATCATATTCAAGCCCTAACGGAGAAATAGAACTAGTTCCCTGACAAGAGACTAGTCCTAATAAAGATAAAGAAACCAAAGATATATTTTTTGTTTTTTTCATAACTAACCTTTGACGGCACCACCGGTAACGCCAGCAACATAATATTTTTGAGTGAACAAGAACAATAATGTCATTGGAAGAGCAATTACTACAGATCCAGCGGCATAACGGGTGTAATAGGAATTGAATAATTCCTTTTCGTTTGCCCATTTATATAGCCCAATGGCAACAGTCCATTGAGGAGCATTATTTAATCCGATGATATAGGAAGAAGTAACATAGTCTCCCCAAGGAGCCATAAATGATGTAAGTATGGTATAGACAATGATTGGCTTAGATAATGGGAGGATGATATCCCAGAATATCTGGGCTCTATTCGCCCCATCAATCATAGCAGCTTCATCGATGCTTCTTGAAATTGTATCGAAGAATCCTTTGGAGATGAAGAAACCCATACCTGAGCCAGCGGAATATAGAATTACCAGTGCCCAGAATGAACCTTGTAAGTGGAATAAGTCTTTCATGACCCAATACATGATAATCATGGATAAGAATCCAGGGAACATTCCTAGAACTAGATTTAATTTCATAAGGACTTCTCTTCCCTTGAAGCGGAACCTAGACATAGAGTAGGCAACTACTAGGCAGAACAAAGTCGAAATGATGCAATTCAATACCGAGACAATCAAGGTATTTAGGAACCATTGCAAGAAATAATTCCTACCAGTAGTAGCGATTATGTCATAGGCGTTTGTGTTTGCATAGCTAGGTGCAGTCAATCCATTTTCATCAGGTAAAGAGAACAAATAGGCGTAATTATGCCAAGTCCATTCTCCTTTTGCAGGATAGAAGCTAGCTGAGGCACCAGTGCTGGCAGAAAAGCTTTGCAAGACAAGCCAAACAATAGGGGCAAGCCATATAACGGCGCAGACGCCTAATAT
>URTN01000051.1 GCA_900550795.1 uncultured Mollicutes bacterium | reverse complement strand
GAAGAGCTGATCCTACAAAAGCTCCTAAAGGATTACTTCTTTTAGTAGATCTTTTCATGGAGAAGATAGTTAACTGGACCAAAGATACGATGGGAAGAGAAAATGTTGGGAATTGGCCAGCCTATTTCTTCTGCTTGACTTCATATCTATTTATATCTTTCATCTGGTCTTTGACTGGATTCCCTTCAGTTATTGATTATCTATTGATGCCGTTTACTTTGGCTTTGGTAATGTTTGTTCTAATCCACGTTACGGCGATTAGATATCAGAAATGGAGCTATTTCCATCGCTATATCGAGCCACTTAAGATTTGGCTACCAATCAATTTGGTAACAATGTGGACTCCAATTATCTCTACTTCGTTACGTATGTTTGGCAATTGCCTTTCCGGGTCAGTTGTCTTAGGCATATTAAGCTGGGCTTTAAGAAAAGCCTCTTTAGCTATATTTGGCTTTATGGGTAGCTGGGGACAAGTATTCCTTGCTCCTATTCCATTAGCCATCTTAAATCTTTATTTCAGTCTCTTCTCTGGCTTTATCCAGACTCTCGTATTCGCTTCCTTAAATGCCGTATGGATTTCGCAAGAAATGCCTGATGAGGAAGCAATGGGTGTCTATTCACAAGCTAGTAGAGGAGAAAATTAACCCATAGGAGGTAATTTATGGGACTATTACAATCTATCTTGCCAGTTCTAGCAGATGCTAGCCAAGCTGGGCTAATTGCAATCGGAGCCGGACTTGCCGTTTGCTTTGGTACATTCTCCGCTATCGGTGAATCCTTGATTTGCTGCCATGCAATAGACGGCATGGTCAGGAATCCAGAAATGTCAAAGCAATTACGTTCTACCATGATCCTTGCTGTCGCTCTTGATGAATCTACTGGTATCTATGCCCTTATTGTTGCCATATTGATTATATTCGTATTATAAAATGACTAATTTAGTTTTGCTTTATATTGCTAGGGTGCTAGAAGATTCTTCTACTGTGCCTTCTTCTCCTTTTGATAGGGATTCTTTTACTGCAAAGCTTTTTCCTAACGGCATCTATGATTTTGTAATCCAAGTTGCTGCCTTTATTATCCTCATATTGCTTATGTTCTTCTTTGCCTATAAGCCAATAAGGGCCTATATGAAGAAAAGACATGATTATATTGATAATGAATTAAAAGAAGCAGAAGCTAAAAAGAAAGAAGCAATTAATGCTAGCAATCGCAAAGAGGAACTAATCCAGGAAGGCAAAGATGAGGCTAAACGCATTGTATCTTTAGCTAAAGTCGATGCCGAGAATTATAAAGCCAAGGCAATAGAAGACGCCAATAATGAAATTGCAAGAAAACGCAAAGAAGCTGACGAAGATATTGCCCTTGCCAAAGAAAAATCTATTGTAGAAGCAAACAAGGAAATCGTTAATTTGACCCTTCAAGCCTCTTCTAAGTTACTAGAAAGAAGTGTTAACGAAGATGATGACAAGAAATTTGTCGATGATTTCGTTAAGAAAATGAAAGGCGAGAATAAATGAAAGACGCGACTAGGGTAGGGTTTGCCTCCGCTTTATATTCTCTAACTAAGAAAGAGGATCTAAAAAGCGTAGATAATGCATTGGATGAAGTTTCGCTTTTACTAGAAAAAGTGCCTGAATTCAAGAAGTTTTTGCTTAGTTACGATGTTTCTTATGAAAATAAGAAGGAAGTAATTACGAAGACTTTTTCGTCCTGGAACATCCCTAATCTAGTTCCTTTCCTTTGCCTAATTGCTAAATACCATGGATATGATGACTATTCTAAGATAGTTGAATTATTCCATTCTTATTCAGATAATGCCTTGGGCATTACTAGGGGAATTGTATTCTCTAGATTCCCATTAGATAAAGTTGACTTAGAGAAAATAGAATCTTCTTTTGAAGATAAATACAAAAAAGTAAAGCTCAAGAATATCATCGATTATTCTCTTATCGGAGGGATTAAGGTTACTCTAGATGGGAAAGTCTATGACTATTCGCTTAAAAATAGGCTCGATAGCCTAGGAGCAAAGTTATTAAGTGGAGGTAATTCCGATGAAAATTGATTCTAATGCGATTGCAGCATTACTTAAAAGCCAGATAGAGCACTTTTCTTCTAGTATCGATGAAAATGAAACTGGTACAGTAATTTCAGTTGGTGATGGAATTGCCACGATTTATGGACTTAATAATGTCATGCTAGGTGAACTACTTTTGTTCCCAAATGATGTCTATGGCATGGCGATGAACCTTGATGAAGAAAATGTCGGGGCCGTTTTATTTGGCTCAGATATCAATATTGAAGAAGGGGATAATGTTAGACGTACTGGCAAAGTTGTCGAAGTCGGCGTCGGGGATGAAGTATTAGGAAGAGTCATTTCATCTTTAGGCCTCCCTCTAGATGAAAAAGGACCAATTAATTACAAGAAGACTAGGCCGATTGAAAGAATTGCCCCTGGCGTCATGAAACGTCAATCTGTTTCTACTCCATTAGTAACTGGAATCAAGGCCATAGATGCGATGATTCCAATCGGTAGGGGACAAAGAGAACTTATAATCGGCGATAGGCAGACTGGCAAGACTGCGATTGCTTTAGATACCATCATTTCCCAAAAAGGAAAAGGAGTAAAGTGCGTCTATTGTGCGATTGGGCAAAAGAATTCTTCAGTTGCCTCGATTGCTTCTAAACTAACTGAATTAGGTTGCAAAGATTATGTAACTATAGTCTCTTCAAGTGCTTCTGAAAGCGCTCCTTTGCAATATATTGCCCCATTCTCTGCCATGGCTATTGCAGAAGAATGGATGGAAAAAGGAGAAGACGTATTAGTTATATTTGATGACTTATCTAAACACGCCGTCGCCTATAGAACCTTATCCTTATTATTGAAGAGATCCCCAGGAAGAGAAGCTTATCCTGGCGACATTTTCTATTTGCATTCTAGGTTATTAGAGAGGGCGTGCCGCCTATCTAAAGAATATGGAGGGGGCTCAATAACTGCTCTTCCTATTGTAGAGACTCAGGCTGGCGATATTTCAGCCTATATTCCTACAAATATCATTTCCATTACCGATGGACAGATATTCCTTGTAACTGATTATTTCAATGCTGGTCAAAGACCTGCTATCGATTCAGGGTTCTCTGTATCTAGAGTTGGCTCAAGTGCCCAGACTAAGGCCATGAAGCAAGTTGCATCTTCCCTCAAGATTGAATTAGCTTCCTATAGGGAAATGCTTTCATTTGCCCAGTTTGGTTCTGATCTAGATGCTGCTACTAAAAAGATTCTTACCCATGGGGCTGTTTTGATGGAGACATTAAAGCAAAAGCAATATAACCCATATCCACTAGAAATGCAGATATTAGAATTATTTGCAGTCAAGAAAGGATATTTTGATGACGTTAAGGTAGAGCAAATATCTACTAAACTAACCGAACTTGACGAATTTGTTTCTTCTAGACATAAGGAAGTCTTGGATAGATTTGCCTTGGGCACTAGTTTAAGCGAAGAAGAAAATAGACACGTCGATGATGTAATAAAGGAATTCTTGGCAAGATAAAATGAGCGGAAACCTAACTAAGACAAAAAGAAGGATAGCCTCTGTTACATCTACCCAAAAGATAACAAAGGCCATGGGCATGATTGCCTCTGTCAAGACTAAGCGTAACAAAGATTTGTTTGACGCTTCCTCTTTATCAAGCAAGAAATGCTTTTCCATTTGCTCTTATTTGTTTTCTGCCTGCAAGAAATCACCATATTTTATAAAAGAAAACGAAGGAGAAAAGTGCCTATATATTGTTATTACTTCTGATTTAGGATTATGTGGTGGATATAATAGCAATCTCTTCCGTCATTTTGATCCTATATATAAACAAGATGATGAATTAATCGTCTTTGGTAATAAGGGTAAATCGCATTACCATAAAGAAAAAGGATTTAACCACTCATCTATTTTAATTGATCCAAGCCTAGATATAAGTTTAAAGGAACTAACTGCTTTTGCTTCTAAATTACTAGAAGCCTATAAGGATAAAAAGTATTCATCTATAAAGTTGGTGCATACTAGGTATCTTAATTCGCTTAGTTTCCTTCCAACTATCACTACAATTCTACCAATGGAAGTAATTAAGGACGAATCTAATCCAAATGCCCTTCCCCCTTTAGTTGAACCAACTCCAGAAGAATTATTAAACCAAATAATCCCTTTAGTAATCGGTTATCAATTAAAAGAAGGATTAGATGAATCTAAATTAGCAGAGCAATCAAGTAGAAGGAATGCTATGGATGCTGCAAATGATAATGCAGATGAATTGCTTAATAATCTCAAGATTGAATATAACAAAGCTAGACAGACCTCCATTACCCAAGAAATTGTCGAGGTTGTATCAGGAAGCGTAAACGCATAAGGAGAATTTATGGAAAAGAAAATGGATGCATTAAAAGGAATTATCGTTAGATGTGTCGGTCCTGTTATTGACGTTGCCTTTAAAGATAAGACTCTCCCCAAGATTTTAACAGCCTTGAAAGTAGATTTGGGTGAAAACAAATCCCTTACATTAGAAGTAATGCAACATATTGGGGATGACGTAGTTAGAAGTGTTGCCATGGGTCCTACCGATGGATTAAAAAGAGGGATGGAGGTAATTAATACCAATGCCCCGATTTCAGTTCCTGTCGGAGATTGCACTTTAGGCAGGATGTTTAATGTATTAGGTGATCCAATTGACGAAAAAGGTGGCGATTTCTCTAAAGAAGTCCATATGCCTATACATAGAGATGCCCCAACTTTTGCAGAACAAAATGTTGGTAAGGAAGTATTAGAGACCGGCATCAAGGTTATTGACCTTCTTTGTCCTTATCTAAAAGGAGGAAAGATTGGTTTATTCGGTGGGGCTGGAGTTGGCAAGACTGTCTTAATCCAGGAATTAATCTCTAATATTGCAAAAGAGCATAATGGTACCTCTGTTTTTGCTGGAGTCGGCGAAAGAAGTAGGGAAGGCAATGACTTATATTTCGAGATGAAAAATTCCGGTGTATTAGAAAAGACTGCCCTTTGCTTTGGACAGATGAATGAACCTCCAGGAGCTAGAATGAGAGTTGCCTTAAGTGCTTTAACAATGGCAGAGTATTTCCGTGACCAAGAACATCAAGACGTCTTGCTCTTTATTGATAATATCTTCCGTTTTACCCAAGCAGGAAGTGAAGTCTCTGCCCTTTTAGGAAGAATGCCATCGGCTGTTGGATACCAACCAACCTTATCGACCGAAATGGGTCAATTACAAGAAAGGATTACTTCTACTAAGGATGGATCTATTACTTCGGTCCAGGCGATTTATGTACCTGCCGATGATTTTACTGACCCAGCCCCTGCGACGACTTTCTCTCACCTGGATGCGAAAACTCTTCTAGATAGAAATACGGCTGCCTTAGGTATTTTCCCTGCTGTTGACCCGCTTGAATCTAGCTCAAATATTCTTGATCCAAATATTATCGGACAAGAGCATTATGATGTTGCTAGAGGAGTACAGAAATTACTCCAAAGATATAAGGAATTGCAAGATATCATTGCCATTCTAGGCATTGATGAATTATCTGATGAAGATAAGGCAATAGTTAACCGTGCAAGAAGAGTAAGAAACTTCCTCTCCCAACCATTCCATGTTGCAGAAGCCTATTCTGGATATAAAGGAATATATGTCCCGTTAAAAGAAACAGTTCGTTCATTCAAGGAACTTCTTTCAGGCAAATATGATTCCTATCCTGAAAGTGCCTTCCTTTATTGCGGGACTATTGAAGATGTTACTAAACATGCCGAAGGACTTAAATAATGCTAATTAGATTAGTCTTGCTTTCAGGAAATGGGATTGCCTTTGAAAAGGAATGCGAGAGATTTGTCGTTCCTTCTTTTAAAGGCGACATGGAAGTATCTCCAGGCTATACTCCTATTATTGAAGGACTAGATAAAGTTGGCATCGTTAGGGTATATACTCCCGAAAAGCCTTATTATTTTGTTATATTTGATGGGGTATTAAGTGTCGAGAAAAGCGGTGCTTTTATAGTCGCATCTTCTATTGAAGAAGCATCTAATATTGATTTAGCTAGAGCTAATGCTGCAAAAGAAAGAGCAGAGAAACGTATAGCATCTAAACAAGAAAACATCGATATGGTTAGAGCCCAGACTGCCTTAAATAGGGCATTAGTAAGAATCAGGGCTAAAAAGCTATTTTTAGGCGAAAAACCTTATTAATTTCTTGATTTTGAATTTCTTTATATAGATA
>URTN01000050.1 GCA_900550795.1 uncultured Mollicutes bacterium | reverse complement strand
GGCCGATCCTACTAGAAGCATTAACACGATTGTCATGTCTTCGACCCCATATTTAAAAGAAAAATATGGAATTCCAAATGTATGTAGAGTGAAGTCCTTGCCAAAAGTTCCTGAACTAATTTTTGCCCAACCTAGAATGGCTTATTATATTGAAATGTCTGCAAAAGTCGTTTCGATTTTCCTAGATTTTATCGATGAAGAGGATATTCATGTTTATTCTATCGATGAATCTTTCCTTCACTTATCTCCTTATCTTTCTTTATATAAAACTACTCCTGAAGGCCTATGCAAAATGATTCAGGAAAGGATTAAAAACGAACTTGGATTAGTTGCTACATGCGGGATTGGTCCTAATATGTTTTTAGCTAAGACTTGTTTAGATAATGAAGGCAAGAAGAAACCTCCGTTTTTAGCTAGATGGGGTAAAGAAGATATAAAAGAAAAACTATGGAAAATATCTCCTATAACTAATATTTGGGGTATCTCTAGCGGGATTGCTTCTAGGCTTGAAAAAATGGGTATAAGAAGTCTAGAGGCTTTGGCGAATACAGATGTTGAGTTGCTAGAAAAAGAATTTGGAATAATCGGACATCAGCTTTTTGATTTATCTAATGGAATAGACAATACTGACATTAGAAAGAAATATGTTCCAAAAGAGAATTCGCTTTCTTTAGGCCAGACATTGATGAAGGATTATGATGGAAAAGGAGCAAGGTTAGTATTAAGAGAAATGTGTGACGATTTGTGTTTTAGATTAAGACTACATGAATCTAAATGCGGATTAGTATCAGTTGGTGTTGCTTATAGTGGCGGAGGAGGTTTTTCTAAACAAAGGGCTTTAGATGTCTATAGCGATGATAATGACACCTTATATTCTGTAATCCGAAATATTTTCAATTCATTATATAATGGTGAAAAAATTAGGGGCCTATATATAAGTTTTGGTAAATTGATTCCGTTTTCTTCTTTGCAACCTAATCTATTCGAGAATTATGAAGAAGCATTAGAAAAGCGAAATCTAAATTTTGCTATAGATAATATCCATAAAATATATGGATCAAACTCGGTTTTAAGGGCTAGCAGCGGGCTAAAAGATTCTACAATTAAAGTAAGACATGGACAGATTGGAGGGCATAAATCATGAGTAAATACGAAGATAGAGGCATGATGAAATATGCTCCATATCAATCTTTAATTGAACAATCTACTTCTTTAAAAAAACTGAGGTATAACAAGAACAAAAAAGAAAAACCGGCAATCTCTAATGAACGAGCAGAAGAGATTAACTCGGTTTTGACTAATTACGATAATGAGAATGTTATTATCAGATTTTATGAAGATGGATATCTTTATTATATCGATGGTAAAATCGAAAAGATTGAACCAATGTATCGATATTTGTTGATTCAAGAAAAGAAAATCGAATTTAAAAACCTAATTGAAATTGTTATTAAAAACTAGAAAGCCCAGTTTCCGTCTTTAAATATCTGGACTTCTTTTCCACTAGAGGTAGTTCCGACTATGTTCAAATCTTTTGAACCAATCATAAAGTCGACGTGGCTAAGTGATTTATTGATTCCAAAAGAATGGATTTCATCTTCGCTATATTTTTGGAAATCCTTATATAGATTGGTGAATCCTCTTCCTAGGGCAAGGTGACAAGCGGCGTTTTCGTCAAATAAGGTGTTATAGAACAATAGACCCGTGTTATTAATTGGGGAATCAAATGGAACAAGGGCACATTCACCTAAATAGGCACTTCCTTCATCTAGACTTAATATAGATCTTAAGGCAGCTTCTCCTTCTTCGGCATGGACATCTATTGCTTTGCCGTCTTTAAATTTGACATAGAAATCTCTAATTAATTGGCCTTGGTAGACTAAAGGTTTTGCAGAATAGACAATACCTTCGGCTTCTCCTTTTCTAGGGGAAGTAAATATTTCTTCGCTTGGGATATTTGGTTGGAAGAAAGTTCCATCTAAAGTTTCTTCTCCTCCGCCTAACCAATTTACTTCTGGAATAAGTCCAACGGTTAAATCGGTTCCATTACTAGAAGTGTAATGTAACTTTACTAAATGTAAGGAATTCAAATAATCGCAACGTTCCTTTAGATTTTCATCATGATCTTGCCAGTTCTTGATTCCGTTTCCATCGTTAGCCCTTGAAGTTAATAAAATAGCTTCATAAAGCTTTTCCATGGCTTTTGATCTAGTTGGCTCTGGGAATACTTTCTTGGCCCATTTTTTAGATGGAACTCCAGCGATACACCACTGATATTTGTTTTCTCTTTTTTCAATTAAAGAAGCAACAGCAAGGTATTTTTCTCTTTTAACCTTAGCTGCTTTTTCGGCGTTGATTCCTTTATTTGCATCTGGGTCATCTGAATCTAGCCATAGGTAGGCTGGTAAGGTAGATGTAAACCATTCTTGATAAGCAATATCCATTGGAAGAGTTTCACATAAAGCCTTGGTCTTAGCTTTCTTCATTTGGACCTTGTTTACTTTTTCGGATTGCCAAAGGACATGAACGTATTTCGCACCTGCTTCATAACATTGTTTGACTACTAAAGCAGTGAAATCTTCGATATCGACATTGGATTTAATGATAACGGATTGACCTTTTTTGAGATTCAAACCGCTTTTGACTATAAGTTCGGCATAAGCCTTTTCTAATTTTTTGTTCATAGAAATACTCTTTTTTTCCTCCATGGGATATACTTTACTTGGTTTTCATAAAAAAGGAATTATTAAATATGGAAGAAAAAGCAAATGAAAGAAAAATGTATAAGGTTTGGGCCACTTGGAACTATATCGAGGCCTTCCTTTTGTTAGCCGCTGGTATATGTGGCGTAGTTTTTTCAGCGACTGGGAATGTCTCTGCTGATTCTCCAATTAACTTAGTACTTTCATTAGTCGTTGGGATATTTGTCGTTCTTGATGGGATATTAAGGCTAGTCATGTCTTTCTATTCATTTGCTAGTAGTGAAGAATCGATAATGCTAGTAGCGGGATTTGAAGTAGCGATGGGTGTAACCATAATCCTTTCCTATACTGTATTTATAGATATATTAGTTAAGTTCATTGCTGTTTTGCTTATCGTAATCGGATTGCTATTGGTACTGTTTTCAATATTCACTATTGTTAAGAAAACATCAAAATTATTCATGCCGATATTAGAGATATTATTCGGAGCAATATTAGTTGCAGTTGGTATCACTATATTGGTTATGTATTTTGGTAATGACGTTGGTACTACTAATAAAATTACTGTTCTCTTAGTCGGAATTATTATGGTTTTAGCTGCCGTTGCTCAAGCTGTTATTGCTTCTATTCAATTTAAGAAGAGCAAGAAAAAATATGAAGTGGCTACCACTAATGGCAAGAACAAGGATACGAAGAAAGACAAGAAGTCTAAAAAGGATAAAAAGGAAGAATCTAAAGATGATTCCATCGAAGTGAAAGTAGTTGAACCAGAAGAAATTAAGAAAATTGGACAAAAAGAAGAAAATGACAATGAAAAAGATACTTCTTCTAGCGTAGAATAATTTTCAGGAGGAAACAAACATGTTTAGAAAAGGAAAAATTGGTTGGACAATTTGGAATATTGTTGAAGGCTTAATTTTAATTACGGCTGGCGTATTGTTTTGCGCTTATTCAAATAATTCTAGCTTCCAATCCACATGTGTTTTAATTGTTGCTATTTTAGTCATCATTGATGCCGTTTTAAGACTTGCTCTTAATGTAATCTCGGTATTTGGACTTGGGGATCTCAAGTTAATAAAGACGGATTTTGCTGCCGCCATTAGTGGTACAAGTGAATTAACTCTTGGTATTGGGTTAGTTTTCCTTCAACAAGATCTTTCAAAAGGCGATATTCTATTTGAAGCCATTGGTAGATTTGTTGGAATATTCTTAATTGTCTTATCTATCATCATGGCAGTTTATGGAATTGTCTACATTGTTAAGAAATTACAAAGTGTTGGCGTTTCAGTTGTCTATTTCTTAATCGCTGCGATTGGGCTTGCTCTTGGCATTGTTGCCTTAGTATTTTTAACTAAGAGTGAAAACATCAGGATGCTTGTCTTTATCGTCCTAGGTATCCTTCTTCTTGCCGCTGGTCTTGCAGTCACTATTTTACCATTGCTTTATTAGTCAAAGCCAAAAAGGTTGTTAAAGCCGTCGAATCCGTTAAAAAGGATTTCGTAGATGCTTCCGGTGTTGAAGAAGAAACCCCAACCTCAGATAATGTAGTTGAAGAACAAGAAGAAAGCAAAGAAGAACCAACTGAGCCAAGCGAAGAAAACAAAGCTGAATAATCAATTAATTGATACATGGGGCCTCTAAGTGAGGCCTTTTTGTTTACCTTTTCATTAATAAGTTTTAAAATTTTGATATGGAATTTTCAGGATGGGAAAAGCTTTCCCTAGTAGACTTTGACGATAACTTAACAACAACTCTATTCACATCAGGTTGCAATTTTAGATGTCCATTTTGCCATAATGGTGATTTAGTTTTGCATCCTTCTAGATGCGTAGCTATTCCTTTTGATGGAATAAAAGAATATCTAAAGAAAAGAGTAGGGGTTTTAGATGCTGTGTGCATATCTGGCGGAGAGCCTACTTTGATGGATGATTTAGAAGACAAACTTATCTTTATAAAGTCATTAGGTTATAAAGTCAAATTAGATAGTAATGGTTCTAGACCTTCTATATTAAAAGATTTAGTTAGCAAGGGTTTAGTAGATTATGTTGCTATGGATATAAAGAATTCTAAAGCTAAATATGCCGAAACCATCGGGATTGAAGATTTTGATTTAAGTCCAATCGAAGAATCGATTGCCTTTCTTTTATCTAATAAAGTTGGTTATGAATTTAGGACAACTATAATGAGCGAATTTCATAACGAAGAGGATATGAAACAAATCGGAATTTGGATAAAAGGCGCTAATAGATATTTCCTCCAGCAATATATAGATAACGAAAACTGCATAAAAAAAGGCCTACATCCAGTTGAATTGGAACAGGCCAATAGATATATAGAAATATTAAAGGAATATATCCCTAACGTTAAGCTAAGGGGATACGAGGAGAATTAGGTTTCTCTAAAGAATCGACATATTTTTCACATGCTATAGCAGCAAGTGCTCCATCGCTAGTAGCGGTGACTACTTGTCTAATCCTTTTAACTGTACAATCGCCAACTGCATAGACGCCTTGGGCTTTTGTTTGCTTTGATTCGTCAGTAACTATAAAGCCGTTTTGAAGATCGACTAAGGAAGAGAATCTATTATTATCTGGGATTTGTCCTATAGCAACGAATAACCCTTCGCAGTTAATAACCATTTCTTGATTGGTTTTAGTATTAACAAATTTAACGCCTTCTAGGTTATGTTCTCCGATTAATTCTTTAGAAGCAAAATCATGGTAAATCTTTACGTTTTGCAATGTTTTTAATTTGTTTATCAAGATTTCATCCGCAAAGAATTTATCAAATAAAGTAACGATTGTAACAGACTTACAAATGGAAGATAGGCTTATCGCGTATTGGACGGCTGTATTCGCATCCCCGATAAGACAAACATCTTTCCCTTGGTAAAAAGCCCCATCGCAGACGGCACAATAACTAACGCCTTTCCCAGTTAGTTTTTCTTCGTTAGGAAGACCTAATTTTCTATGTTTACAACCAGTTGCAATGATGATGGATTTAGATTCATATTCATTGTAATTAGTCTTAACCTTGAAATGTCTTTCTTCTAATTTATTAACTGCAATAACTTCATCTAGGTCAAACTCGACTCCTAAAGAAGATATTTGATCAAATAGATTAGAGGCAAAATCCATTCCTGAGATAGATTTTATGGAAGGATAGTTTTCTAGCCTTGGAGATTCTGCAATTTGACCTCCGATTGTTTCTTTTTCGATTAGAAGGACTTTCTTTCCTTCTCTAAGCAAATATAAGGCGGCCGACATTCCTGCAGGGCCAGCGCCGATTATTATCGTGTCAAACATAATTATTCCTTTAACAAATAAGGGCCCAAGTTAATGGGCCCATGATTTTAGTTTCTCTTTGAGGTTTCGATATAGCCCTTGATTAATGAGGCATTATCGTAGACCTTGAATGAATCGCCTTCTGGAACAAGTAGTGTTGGGGCATTTTGTATTCCATAGGCTTCACTCATTTCCTTATTGGCATAGGCATCTATTTGATGATATTTGATTCCTTCTTTATCTAGAAGCATCTTAGCTACCTTACAATTTGGGCAAGTTGGGGAGGTAAATAACAATAATTC
>URTN01000049.1 GCA_900550795.1 uncultured Mollicutes bacterium | reverse complement strand
CTTATATAATGTACAAACTAATCCCTAATCTTCTTAAAATGGGCAGCTTTGCAAATGCCGTCTTCATATTTGATATCGATTTCTCCCTTAATCAATGGAGTTAGGTATTCTTTGAATTTATCCGACATGCCAAATAATGAATCCATGTAGTCGGCTGGGATTGTTTTTTCTTTGTTGGCAACTTCTTTAACATCTACTAGTTCATAACTTACTTTATATGGGGAAGAAGAAATACGCTTAATGGCAACCATCTTCTCTGATTCTCCATTTATCGCAGCTAAAGCAGCATGGGCACCTACTTCAATTGCTTCCTCTTGGTCAACCTTGGACATCAACTGAGGATTGGCTCTTTGAGGCAAGGAAAGTTGGGTAGCCCTAGTTTTAAGTCCTAAGGTGCGCTTAACAATCTTGGCCAATTCTTCGCAAGCTCCATCAAGCTGGACATGTCCAAATGAATCCTTGGAAACATTAGATACATCCCTAGCAAAGACAACGCCTTCGCTTAAAGCAACTACGGCATTGCCATATTGTTCATATATCTCACGGATATCCTTTAAGAAATTAAGCAAGTCGAAATTAGTTTCTGGAAGATAGATTAAATCTGGTCTATATGGTTTTTTAAGCAAATCTACGCTAGCGGTAAGCCAGCCGGCATTTCTTCCCATCATCTCGATGATATAGACTTTCCCTTTTTTATAGCATCTAGCATCAAGGCAGACCGATTTGACTGTATTGATAACATATTTACAAGCCGATGCATATCCAGGGCAATGGTCTGTCAAGGCCAAATCATTATCGATTGTCTTAGGCACACCAATTACTTTTATATCAACATTATTTTCTCTAAAATAGGTTGCTAATTTAGAACAGGTATCCATCGAATCGTTCCCGCCGTTTAGAAGAAGATAACCGCAGTTATGTTTAACTAAAGTAGATAATATCTTCTTATAGGCTTCATCTTCAAAAGAAGAAGGAAGCTTATATCTAGAAGAACCTAATATGGCCGCAGGGGTTTGCTTTAATAATTCGATATCTTCATCATCTTCTTTTCCAATATCGATAATATCATCATCTAAAAGTCCTTCGATTCCATGTAAGGAACCAAGTATTTTAGAAACTTCTTTATGCTTTTGGGCTTCTCTAATTGCCCCATAAAGACTTGAATTGATGACGCTAGTAGGTCCGCCTGATTGTAGATAGATTAATGCTTTGCTCATAATTTATATATTTGTACCCTTTCTAAAGCCTTGTAAGCTATTCTTTCTGCTTCTAAATCTCCGCTTCCGGAGCAAGAAGACGCTATAAAGATATTGGAACTAGGAGAAGCAGCTTTTGCTAGTATTGCATTAGAAAGAACACAAATTGAAGTATCAATTCCACACAAAATGATGTCTTTGTAATCGCCTTTTGCAATGTAATTAGCTAATTCTAGTGATCCAAAAGTCTCTTTTTCAAAAATAAGATGTCTAGAAGCAACCTCCTTTAATTTTCCATATATTTGTTCTCCCTTACTCCCTTTGATGCAATGTGGGATAGGAAGATTTTTGCCTTCAACCGTATCTAGATAATTATCTTCATGAATGTCTTTAGTAAAGACTACTTCAAAGCCTTCTTTTTCCTTTGCTTCTATTAAGTCAATGATTTTATCTTCTAGTTTTGAAGCACTCTCAAACCCCAGAGACCCATTTACGAAATCATTTTGGTAATCAATAACTATAAGCAGTGATTTTCTCATTTCTAAGTATTATAAAGGAAAGAACCTATTTTGTGGAATACTTTCATTGAGTTTCAGGGTTTTGCCAATTTATAAGTTCAATAGAACTTTATGCCATTGATTTAGAGTAGCTTTAATTGCTTGACTTTCTTTCTTCTGCCCCTTCCATGAATTGGGGTCTACCTTTTGCGTTACCTTGCACAATCTGAATCCCCAGCCTTGCCCTATATATGTTTATGCCATGATAGAGATAATCTATATTTATAACATTTACCAATTTAGGCAACATAGGCAAAAATAGCCGTGGTCAAGGGTGAATTTGATGCTTTGATACCATTTGTTGCAACGATTCCGTCAAGTAACAGCCAAAATCGTGAAACTCAATAGGATACTTTCTAATTGAAATGTAAGGGCTTACATATTAAGATAACTAACTCAAAAGTTTAAACTGATGAGGAGGTAATTATGACATTTAAGATAAAAGTAAACGGAGAGACTAGGGAATATGAGAAGAAAACTTCCCTTCTAGATATCCTAGGAGATAAAGATCCAGACAAGAAATATATAGTCGCTAAAGTCAATAACAGGGTTAGAGAACTTACATATGAAGTCTATTATGATGCCGAAGTTGAATTCCTTACCGTCAAGGATAGAGATTCAATAAAGACATATGAGGCTTCTTTGCGTTATATTGTCTCGATGGCTTTCAAAAGATGCTATCCAGAACTAAAGATTAGGTTAGCCTATAACGTCTCTAGGTGTTTATCTATCCACTTATTGACTCCAGGATATGTTGCTAATACAGCTATGCTACTTCGTATTAATCATGAAATCGATAACATTGTTAAAGCAGATTTCCCATTGAAGAGAATGGTAGTTAGCAATGAAGAAGCCTCTAGGATCTATGAAGAATTAGGTTATCAAGATAAACTAGCACTTCTTCAGTACCGTCCAGAAAAGACAGTACACCTATATGAATGTGATGGCTATCTAGATTATATGTATAGCCATATGGTTCCTTCTACTGGATATATAAAGGATTATAAATTAAGGCTATATGCGCCTGGATTCCTTCTTCAATATCCTAGAAGCGAATATGATGGGAAAATCCCTCCATTCCAAGATGCCCCTACTTTTGGTAGGACCTTAAAAGAAAGCCATGACTGGGCTAAGATTGTTGGCACTTCTACTGTTGCAGATATTAATAAATCCATCAAGGAAAGAGGTCCAAGCGAATTCATCAATATATGCGAAGCTAGACATAACAGGATGCTTTGCGAGCTAGGTCAATTAATCGAGGATTCCATCGATGATATCTCCTTGATTTGTGTTGCAGGTCCTTCTTCTTCAGGAAAGACTACATTTGCCAATAGACTTAGGATTGAACTCCTTTCTAGGGGAATTAAGCCAATTAGGATTTCTATCGATGACTACTACCTAGAAAAAAGCAAGATACCTCTAGATGAAGATGGATCTCCAGATCTAGAATCAATCGAGGCCCTTAATATCCCATTATTTAACCAGAACATGGTTGATTTAATTAATGGGGAAGAAGTCCAATTACCTAGATTTGATTTCCAATCTGGGAAAAGTGTTCCAGGAAGGCTACTTAAGGTAAATAAGGGGGAACCTATAATCATTGAAGGCATCCACGCCTTAAACGATAGGCTTACAATTGATATCCCTAAATCAAATAAATTCAAGATATTCATCGCCCCGCAAGCCCAGATTAACCTAGATGACCATAACCCAGTTTCCCTAACTGATTTAAGGTTGATTAGGCGTATAGTCAGGGACTTCAAGTTCAGGAATTCCTCTGCCGAAGAAACTATATCCATGTGGCCTTCAGTCAGAAAAGGCGAATTCAAATGGATTTATGATACCCAAGAAGGAAGCGATTATGTCTATAATTCCATGCTTCCATATGAATTAAGCGTCATGAAGAAATATGCCTTGCCGTTATTACAGCAAATCGATAAGGAATCAATTAATTTCCCAGTCGCGACTAGATTAATGAGAATGCTTAAATTCTTCGTTGATATGGATGAAGGATGGGTTCCATCGAATTCCTTGATGAGGGAATTTATCGGTGGAAGCTGCTATGCAGACGTTTAATAAATAATGATTTAATTAAAAAATTGGGGGTGTTCGAAAACCTAAAAGGCGAGTAGACCCCCTTTTATTGTGCCTTTCTATAGCAATTTTCCAGCATTGCTTGGTTGATTCTGCTTCCCTTTTTGGCTAATCGTTTCTGATTTGGTTTTTTGAATATCTCCGGCTCAAGGTTATCTGGCGCTTTCCAAAATGAATTGAGCTTGCCTGTTTCAAAATAGCGAAATAGCTTGGCTATGTTCAGTCCCAATGAATTGAGCATGATTTCGGTTGATACCTTTTCAATTCCCCTTCGCCTCGTTCTGGTGTATCCATAGTCTTGCTTGGTGATTCCAAAAACACCTTCGACTTGTATCGAACGGTTTACCCTTATCTCGATGCCTTTGGGGGAACATAAGTTCTCATGGGCCTTATACTTGTACCTTTCAAGTTCCTTGACTACCTCAAATATTTTGAAATCCTCGTCCTGAAGCCTCATGTATTTCTTGCAAAACGGCATCCATGGGCACGAATTGCAGCCATCGACGCGATAGAAAACAGCCTCTTTCTTCCTTGGATGGCGTTTTTCTAGTTTGATCTCGCGACCAACAAAACCATTCAGGCATTCAATTGTATCGTCATCGTTCAGGCGATAGCAGTCTGGGTTTCTTGCCGATTTGTTCCCTTCCCAGGATTGGTGCTTGACATAGCTTTCGATATTCCTCTCGTCGAGGTAGCGGTAATTGTCCAAGGAACCATATCCCGCATCTGCGCATATCCTTTTCGGGAAGCAGCCGTATAGCCTTGCAAACCTATCGATAACGTCTATAAAAACATTAATGTCGGTCCTTTCTTGGGAAACGTGGTAGGAGAATACATATCCCATTATCACAAGGAGCTGAACGTTATAGGCGGCGTGCATGTTGCTGCCCAACCCGGAATAGTAATCGGCCTTGAGGGCCATTGCGGTGGCATCGTGGTCCGTCTTGTAATACGATTTTCTTTTTGGCCCGCATATCTCTTCCTTCTCTTCGTATTCCATCACTTTATCCAACAATGCGGATAGGGTTTTGTTGAGTCTGCGGAATGTCGTTGAATCGAATTCGCCCTCCCTTTCCTTCAGGTGCGTAATGGCGTAGGCGACTGTCGAGCTTTTGATCATTGCCTCATCATTGTAATCGGCGATTAGGCTGTGTTCCTTTATGATGCTCCCTATTTTTACCGATATATTCTTATGGTGCTTGATGGGTTTCCAAACAAATTTATATTTGTTTGCGTTTGCCTCGTACTTGGTTCCGTCGATAAAGGCGTCCTCGAATTCCATGCCGGTCACTTTTTGTATTTCCGAGTTGATTAGCGAAAAGATTTCCTCCTCGTTTGGGACAATCACCTTATTTATGAATTCGCAAAACTTGGTGTGCCTGGGCGTTTCCTGCTCCATCAAATATATGTAGCGGAGGTCAAACATGCACGCTTCCTCGAGCTCCCTTAGCGTGTATCTATCGAAGGCAAATCCATAAAGAATGGTTGCAAACAACCGATAGTAATTGTATCCGGGCCTTCCTCCCGAAGGCGTGTTGTTCTTTATGTATTTACCGATAATCCCTCCTACCCCGGAACCATCCAGAAGAGCGAGGAACTTGTCCATTTTCTCCCGTTCCTTAACATCAAGGTCTAAGGAGGGGACCAAAAAGATTTTTCCTGTGTTAAAATAGGGCATATCAATACCTCCGTAAGCAAGAGATATTGTAACAAAAGAGGTGATTTCTTACGATCTCACCCTTTTTTCATAATGAAAAGGGCTGCCATTCACCTTTTAGGTTTCCGAACACCCCCTTTTTTTATTTAGTTATTTCTAGTTCGCGATGCTATGCTTTGTATGTCTCGGCCACCATATACAATTCTAATGATTGCTACGTTCATATTGGCATCATCCACAGTATAGAACACTATAAAATTGTCAACTAAGGCTTTGTGCATTTTCATGCTTTTCCACGGATCATAACTGACAATCGGATATCGTAGTGGCATAAAGCTAAGGGAACGAATTGTTTTTGTAATTCTGTTTATTTGCCTTGTAGCGGCATCTATAGCCATTAACTCAAAAGCGATGTAGGAATAGATTTCCTTAATGTCATTTCTGGCTTCTGAGGAATAAACTATTGAATATTCATTACTCATATGCCGAATTCTTTCTTTAATTCGGCGTCAATTTCATCAGTTGTATAGGTTTTTTCTGATTTGAGTGATTTAACGCCTTTTAACAGTTCGGCATCTAATTCAGCTCGACTCATTCCGCCTATTGATGTGGGCTTTGAAGATGGAAGACGCAAATTAAGAGGTAGACTCCTAGTCAATACAATTTGGCTGTATAACATCTGGATAGCACCAGAAGGCGTAATGCCTAGTTGAGAAAGAATCTCTTCGGCATTTTCTTTTAGCCCTGTATCTATGCGGGCATAAACAGCTGTTGTGTTTACCATAATTATCACACTCCTTTTAATATATTGTATTCAAAATATATATTTTTGCAAGCAAATGCAAGCAAACTAAGTAGAAATATAA
>URTN01000048.1 GCA_900550795.1 uncultured Mollicutes bacterium | reverse complement strand
CTTGAAAAGTTGATTACAGATAATACTGTTGCCATTGTTCCGGTACATGTCTATGGCAATATGTGTGATGTGGAAGAAATAGACCGTATTGCTAAAAAATATGGCTTAAAGATGATTTATGGTAGCGAATTATATATGGTTGATTTGCGCCAAAAATATATCTTTAACCCTGCAAATATTCCCTTAAAGAGCGCTAGATATTGTGTGTTCGATACCGAAACTACTGGTCTTTCTGCTAGATATGACAAGATTATCGAAATAGGCGGAATCATCGTTGAAAACGGACGTGTGGTTGATAGATTAAATCAATATATCGACCCAGAAATGCATATTAGCGATGATTCAACTAGGGTTCACCATATTACCGATGACATGGTTAAAGGAAAACCTACGATTGAAGAATTCCTTCCTAAGATTCTTGAATTCTTTGGAGATTGTATTCTAGTTGCCCATAACGCGACTTTCGACGTTGGCTTTATTAATGCCGCCTTAGAAAGGGCAGGGAAGCCACCTCTAGCTAATCCAATTATCGATACCATTCCTATTTCTCACTATTTATTCCCAGAAGCTGGTAGACATAGCGAAGGCGCGATGCTTAGGAATTTGGGATTAAAAATCTATAACGAAGAAGATGCTCACGAAGCCGTCTATGACGCTACTGCCTTAAATGAAGGCTGGCAGGAAATAATTCTTAGGTTAGATAAAGAACATCCTGGTATTACCCATGCCGACTTGGATTTATTAAATATCGAATTGCCTCCAAAAGAAGATAAAGATAAACCTGATTATCAAGCTAGGTTAAATAAATTCAGAGCCTATGTAAGACACTTACATTCATATCACTGTATCGCTCTAGCTAAAAACCAACAAGGTCTTAAGGATTTATATAGGATAATAACCGAAGGGCATGTCTCTTATTTTGCTGGCGTTCCAAGGACTCCAAGAGAATTAATAACCAAATATAGAGAGAATCTTTTGATTGGTTCTGCCTGCTTTAATAGCGAGATTTTCGAGATGGCTTCTACTAGGGATATAAGTGTCTTAGCCGATGCGATGAAATTCTATGACTATATAGAAATCCAGCCTATTGAAAACTATTCCTATCTATTGGATATGGGTAGAGTTGCTTCAAAAGAGCATCTTATTTCCTTATTAAAGGATATAGTAGCAGCTGCTAAGATTGCCAATAAGCCTGTTGTGGGTACTGGGGACTGCCATTATCTAGATAAAGAAGACAAAATATTAAGAGATATCTATATATATGCAAAAGCTATCGGAGGTGGTGCCCATCCTTTAAATCCACCTGCTAGGGCTAATAAACCATTATTTGAAAACCCTGATCAGCATTTCCGTTCGACTCAAGAAATGATCGATTCATTTAAGACGTGGATGGATGAAGGAGAGGCTAAGAAGATTATTGTCGATAATTCAAGAATGATAGCATCTCAAATAGAACAATGCATACCTGTATCCGACGATTTGTTCGCCCCAAATGAAAACTTGCCTCATTCGGATTTGAAAATCAGGGAATTATGTGAATCTAATTTCAAGGCTAGATATTGTGGGAATACTAACCCAGAAGTAATAAAAAGAATTGGGGAAGTAAAAGCGCGTTTAGATAAAGAACTTAACGGTATTATCGATAATGGCTATGCCGTTACCTATTATATTGCCCATTGCTTAATCAAGATGGCTAATGATGAACCAGAGCATTATATAGTTGGTTCTAGAGGGTCTGTTGGTTCTTCTTTTGCCGCTACTATGGCAGACATTACCGAAGTTAACGCCTTGCCACCTCATTATCTATGCCCTCATTGCCATTATTTCGAATGGGCTGATCCAATTAAATATAAATCCGGCTTTGATTTGCCTGATAAAGTTTGCCCTGAATGTGGGGCCAAGATGAAGCAAGATGGACAAAATATTCCATTTGAAACATTCTTAGGATTCTCTGCTGATAAGGTTCCTGATATCGACTTGAATTTCGAAGATGAATCGCAGCACAAAGCACATAATTACACGAAGATATTGCTAGGTGAAAATAACGTATTTAGGGCAGGCACTATCGAAACCGTTGCCGAAAAGACTGCCTATGGTTTCGTTAGGGGCTATTTTGAACGCATTGGGAAGAACCCTGATTCTATAAATCCGGCCTATATTGCTTCTATCGCATCTAGATGCCAGGGAGTTAAACGCACGACCGGCCAGCATCCTGGCGGTATTGTTGTTGTTCCATCTAACATGTCTATTTTTGATTTCACCGCCGTACAGCATCCTGCAGATGACTTGGAATCTGAATGGCTTACAACCCATTACGATTTCCGCTCTATGCACGATGAAATATTAAAGCTAGATATCCTAGGTCACGTTGACCCAATGGCAATGCGTTATTATAGGGATTTAACAGGCGTGAAAATCGAAGATATCCCGATGAATGACCCTAAGGTCCTATCTTTATTTGTATCTCCTGATGCATTGAAGTTACATTCAAATTATCTTGGGCTTAAAACAGGTGCTTCTGCCTTGCCTGAATTCGGAACCGACTTGGCCCAGCGAATGTTAATGGAATCTAATCCAAAGACATTTAATGACTTGCTTATTATTTCTGGTTTGGCCCATGGTACCAATGTTTGGAGTGGTAATGCCGAAGATTTAATCTTAAATGGAGTAACTGACCTAAATGGTGTCATTGGATGTCGTGACGATATCATGACCTATCTTATTTCCATGGGTGTTCCATCTAATATGTCCTTCAAAATCATGGAAGACGTTAGAAAGGGCAGGGGATTAAAGCCTGAATATGAAGCTAAGATGGTCGAACAAAAGATCCCTCAATATTACATTGAGTCTTGTAAGAAGATTAAGTATTTATTCCCTAGAGGACATGCGACTGCCTATGTCATGATGGCGGTTAGGGTTGCCTATTTTAAACTTTATTATCCTCTTGAATTCTATGCCGTCTTCTTCTCGGTTAGAAGTGATGACTATGACATTAAATCTATGATAGAAGGCGAAGATGCCATCAAGGCTAAAATTGAAGAGCTTAGGGCTAGGATGGATGATAGATCTAATCCACTTAAGAATAAGGAAATAAATATCTATAAGACTCTTCTAATTGCCTTGGAGATGGTAGAAAGAGGATATAAATTCGAGAATATCGATTTATATAAATCTGATGCCCAAATGTTTGTAGTTGATCATGAAAACAAAGCCTTGATACCGCCTTTCTCGGTTGTTGATGGATTAGGTTTGGCAGCTGCCCAATCTATTGTGGATGCTAGATCAGATGGAAGGAAATTTCTTTCAAAAGAAGACATCCTAAAAAGAGCGAACAAGCTTAATTCAACTAATTTGAATGATTTGGAAAAGCTTGGTGTCTTAAAAGGATTGGGCGAGACTAACCAAATGTCTTTATTTGAATTCTTCTAATTATTTATTATACTATCTAACGGCCTATTTAGGCCTATCGGGACGTAGCACAGCTTGGTAGTGCGCCTGGTTCGGGACCAGGAGGTCGTGGGTTCGAATCCCATCGTTCCGACCACATCCACAATTTGACAGGGTTTTTGAAGAAAAAGCCCTTTTTTGTTTAAAAGCATCGATTTAATTGGTATTTTTTTGAATTTAGAAATTCCCATTTGGTGTTGACATACTCATCTTAAAAAACTTCGAAAATGTCAAATTTCAGGCGCGAAAAATAAGTTTGCACACGCGGCCATGGTCGTATTTATTCGGAAGAGATAAATCGGTTATTTCTAGACACATTAAAAAATATTTAAAGAAGGTGAATTGACCGAAAAGGGAACTGTTGCAAAAAATGCAACTGTTCAACACGAAGGCGGAAAATTGGTTACCATAAATATCGATTATTATAATCTTGACGTAATTATTTCCGTTGGTTATCGTATGAAATTTCAAAACGGGATTGTATTTAGAAGATGGGCAAATTCAGTTCTTAAAGAATATTTGTTAAAAGGATATATGATTAACGAAAAAAGAACTCTAGTGACTAATGAAAACTATGTCAATTTAATTCATAAGGTCGAACGAGTACTAGAAAAGAAAGTAGATGAATTAGACAATAGAGTCACAAAAATAGAAGAATCGCATGTGGCTGAAAGAGAATAAATCTTCTTTGACGGTCAATTCTTTGATGCCCGTGTGTTTCTAAAAGAATTATTTACCAAAGCAGAAAAAGAAATAATTCTAATAGATCCCTATGATGATATCTTAGCCTTGGATTATATTAAGGGAAAAAGTAACGGCGTCGTTATCAACTTATTCATTTCGTCAAAAGCAAAATTATCTAAAGAAGATGCTGGCTCATTCAACAATCAATATGGTGGCTTGTCCGTTAAGATTAACGATGCTTTTCATGATAGATTCTTGATTATTGATGAACGCATTTGCTATTCATTGGGCGCTTCCCTTAATTACGCTGGTAAAAAAGCATTTGCTATTACGCAAATAGAAAATATCACTTTTATTGAAACTTTAAAGAAACGATTGCTAGCTTAAAACTACCATTACACCTGTACGTTAAGAATATTAAGAAAATTGTGAGATGATAATAAGTTTCATTTCTTTTTCGTATTTAAGGTAGAAAAGTTTGGATAAATTTGGTAGAATATTAATGATAAAAGGAGAAACGTTTTATGAATAAAATCACTGTTAAAAATATTGAAATTAATGTTACTGGTATCGGAGACGATGATTTTATTAGTCTAACTGATATAGCTCGATTTAAAAACGAAGAAGATCCTAATGCTGTTATAGCTAATTGGATTAGAAGGGTTGATTCTCTTCAGTATTTGACAATTTGGGAACGTCTTAATAATGAGAATTTTAAACCCACCGATTTCGAGGGGTTTAGAAGTAAGCCTGGAGAAAATGCCTTCACTATTTCACCAAAGAAATGGATAGAAATTACAAACGCTATTGGAATAAGAGTTAAATCCGGCCGACATGGTGGTGGCACATTTGCTCATCGCGATATTGCATTAGAATTTGCTTCTTGGATTTCTGCCGAAGTTAAACTTTACATAATTAAGGAATTCCAACGACTAAAGATTCAGGAATCTGAACAGCTTGAGTGGCACGGGAAGAGACTATTAACTAAACTTAATTATTTAATCCACACAGACGCTGTTAAAGAATATTTGGTTCCTGTTGAATTATCAAACGAACGAAAAAGTTACATTTATGCAAATGAAGCAGATCTTTTAAATGTTGCTTTATTTGGCAAAACAGCTAAAGAGTGGAGAGAAACGAATACTGGCAAAGAAGGAAATATTAGAGATTACGCAAACACTATTGAATTAGCAATGCTTAGCAATCTTGAATATTTAAACTCTATGCTCATTTCTCAAAAGTTATCTCAAAAAGATAGATTAGTTCTTCTTAATAAAGAAGCGAATAGAGAAAAAGAATTGTTTAATAAAAATAATGTTAAATCAATAAAACGAATCGAAAAGAAATAAACCCCTCGAAATCGGTGGGTTTAAACTGGTCGAATTCGACGAGATTAAAGGATGAATTATGGCATACAAAGTATTAGGAGATAGAATCAAGAAGATTCGCTTAGACAACAATATGTCTCAGCAGGAATTTGCGGAGGCTTTAGGCTACACCCATAAATCAATGATCAATAAGATTGAAACAGGACTAACTGATATGTCTTTTGACAAGGTAATTAAGTTGATTCTTGAATTCAAGGTAAACGCGAATGAATTCTTGGACTTATCGGACAAAGATAGCAATGATTTAATGTATCGAGCGGAAAAGATGGATAAACCAGATTGGAGGAGAATCCATCCTCTGAAATCCAAGGATGAAAGTGTGGTTTATGTTAAGCCAACATTGATAGATTGCCCAAATATCAAAGTGGGGGAATATACATACTTTGATGGCCAAAACTTCCAAAAGCACGTCACGCATCATTATGGCTTTATCGGCGATAAGTTGATTATTGGCAAGTTCTGCCAGATTGGTAGAGGTGTGGAATTTATTATGAACGGCGCGAACCATCAAATGAACTCCGTTTCAACATATCCTTTCTATATCTTTAACGGTTGGAAACAGGATGCTCCTAAAAAAGAAGACTCACCATATAAAGGCGACACGGTTATCGGAAATGATGTTTGGATTGGGCAAAACGTTACGTTCTTACCAGGTGTACATGTTGGGGATGGATGCATTATCGGCGCTAACGCGGTCGTGGCTTCAAATATTCCTCCGTATTCAGTAGCGGTTGGTAATCCCGCCAAAGTAATCAGAAAAAGATTTGATGATGAGATGATTGATCTTCTAGAAAAACTAGAGTGGTGGAATAAGACTACAAACCAAATTCAAAAGATTATCCCTCTTCTTTCTAATGGTGTTATTAAT
>URTN01000047.1 GCA_900550795.1 uncultured Mollicutes bacterium | reverse complement strand
TATGGTGGTGTGAGAGGGGGCGGAGGGGCAACAGCTTCTCACTCTCTACTCGATTTGTCAGATAACAAGGTAATAGAAAAATGCAATATTTTGTAGAATTAATGCTTTTTTGTCACGTTTCTGTTGCAATGATTCTGTTAAACAACAAATAGATTTTAAGGTAGCCAAGTGTTGACAATATTTTTTTGCAACGTTATAATGGGTTCACAAATCATCATCAACCAACCGTTTCGAGTAAAAAATAGGAGGTATTTTGTTTATGAAAGGGGTTTGTTCTAAAAAGATGCCATGGGCTTTGCTTTCGATGCCCATGCTGCTACTCATGTTGTGTCCTGCCTGCTCTTCGGCTACGTTTGAAATCCCGGAGCCGAGGCAAAAGGCAATCGTGGACAAGAACGTGTTCAGCATTCCTGCCGGCAAGGGCTATTTGGAAAACCATTTAAATTCGACGCTTGCCGAACGCGGGCTAGGAATCCAGCGCGCCAAGTTCGTCCCGACTATAGTTGATGGATACGTTAGATACTGTTACTATTTCGATTTCGAGGATGACAATGGTTATGCAGTTTTCGATGACGAAGGATTGTACCGCTTTGTGAAGGATGGGGACTTCCCATGGATATTCGAAAGGGATGTCTATTACGATTTGGAAGGCGGCTTTCTTGCCTATGACGACCAGGCCGACTGCTTAAGGAAGGTGGATGACATCACCGGCAACACACTCGACGACATCTATCCCGTCTGCCTCCAAAAAAGCGCATACAGCAGTATAGACGGCTGCATAAAATCCGCCGAGCTGTCCAGTTATATCGCTGCCGTCCACCCTACGTGGAGTTTGGCCTACACGACGATAATGCAGGACTATTCAAAGCGCCGAATGAACACAAATAGCTATTATTATCAAGAGAAATTATTTGAAGATGGGAATCCTGAAGGTTCATACTCTGAAGGAAACTGTGGTCCCAACGCCATGTATTCGTTTCTATACAACCTGCCGACTGTTTCTTGCCCTAGTGGGACCAACTATCAATATTGCAATAATCTTATCAATGGCAGGAGAGTTACGCCGAGAAGGCAGTACTTCCTTGACGGTCTGGATGTTTTTTCCGATGCCTTGTCCGATAACGTCTACTATTTGGACGAAAACGGGAATTATCAAACCTCCCCGGCACCTTCCCCCAGAATTAACAGAGTACACTGGCACCTGCAACCATCTAACATGCCTGTTTGGTCCCGCAGCGATGACCTCTATTGGCAGGTTAGGGCAGAATCCATAGAAAGGGGCTATGACCCAAGGTACGGGTTCAGCATGTACGACCACAGCGAGGCCGTTTTGGAAACGATACTCAATTCCTATTACGGGCATAGCGCCAATATCTATAGGACCGAGGTCTTGCTGGACATTACATCGAATATCGTTTACGGAATTCCGGTCGTTATGTCTACGAACGGTTCATTGTCTTACAGCAACCACGGAATGGTTGTTTACGGCTACAAGCGCTATACCTATAACGAAACCGTAAACGGCGCCTCCGTAACCGAGTCTGCATACATGCTTTTGGTTGACGATGGTTGGGCTCCCGATGGCGATCCTAATCAACGGTGGTTTGATCCAAACAGGACATCTATAAATAGGTTTTTTTGCACCGATAGGAATTCCTTGACTTGGCCAAGTTGCTAGGAGGTTTTTTATGAAAAAGAAATTATTATGTGCAACGATATTGATTGCTATTCTAGCTTCTTGTAAAGGCAATTCTAGCTCCAAAACCGTTAGTGATCAAACGCCGATGAGATATGGTCGTGAAGGAGTTGGTATCGAACTTAAAGAAGGAGGTTATTATAGAATAAATTCCATGAAAATGGGAGATGGGCTTCTTCGGCTTTCCGGCAAATTTATTGTAAATAGGGAAGCGTCTGATTTTTGCGCCTATATGATTATTGGAACAGATACAATATTAACTTTCAATCTTGTTTACGATTTGAAAAAAGATTGGTCTTTAAACTTAGACGGCTTTATGGAGTTTTCTTTTATATTGCCGGATGGAATTTATGACATCATAAGAGCCAACCGGGACCATACTATACCAAAAGTTATTTATACCGATTTCGGACTTGGTCCGGCTGAATCCCCTTTCTTTTTAACAGGATGGATAAGTGATGACATTGCTGAAAAGTATTCTTTTTATCAGCTATTGTATGGCGGCCATTGTGTTGGCGATTTAGATTGCGTATTATGTGATTAACTATTTGCATGAAATATACAATCTTGGGAATCGATGCATGGATTGACGGCAGGTCAGGCTGTTTTGCTTTTAGCGAAAACGACTTGAATAGAAACGCTTTGAGGTCCTTTGATTTTGACTCTTTCAAACCCTTATATAAAGAATACAACCCTGCTTCAGTGACGTTTTGCGTAAATCTAAGCGATTCCTGTAACTTGGCGTGTGACTATTGCTTTAACTATAAAAAGAAAAACAAAAGTATTGTTCTTGAAGATGCCTTGTCCTTTCTTGAAACGTGTTTTTCAACGTTTCCTAAAAAAGAAAAGTATTATGTAGACCTTTCCGGAAAGGGTGAACCATTGCTGTTTATTGATAAGATTCTAAAGATAAAAGAATATTGCGATATGAAGTCCAACGAATTGGGTAGAGAGGTCCTTGTCCAGTTCGTTTGCAATGGCACGCTGCTTGGAACAACCATTGCCGGAATCCTTCAAAAGAACGGGATTCTTTTTGGCGTTTCGCTAGATGGCGATAAGAAAACTCATGACAAGCATAGAAAGACGAAGGGTGGGAATCCGACGTATGAGATGATTCTTAATAATGTTACCAACATCCCTCACCATGAATATGTCGGTGCCGCCTGCACTTTGACTAGTGATGTATTCTCTTTAAAGGAATCGCTCGTTGAACTTTCTAAGACTTTCAATACCGTTTCGTATAAACCCAGCAGAGACTGTGAATTTTCTATTAACGAAAAATCTATTGCTCCATGGCTAAAAAGTTATGACGATCTAATAGAGTTTTTAGTTGAAGAAACAAGTAGGGGGAACCTTAAGTATATAAAGACACTGCTAAATGGAGATGATTATTTTGGGAAGTATCTAAAACGAGTTATGCTAAACCAAAGGAGTATAGTTAGATGTGATGCCGGCTTATCTAGATTTACCCTTGACGACAATGGCTTCGTCTATGCTTGCCCGGCGTCTTTTAAGATAGAGAAACTTAAAGTAGGCGATAAAAAACACATCGATTTAGATAAGTCTGAAAATTTATTTAGGGAACAAATTATGAAAGATGGCTGCTGCAATTGTGATTTTCGTAATATTTGTGGCGGAGAATGCATGGTTGAGAGCTATATTTCAAAGGGCATAAACAAAACGATGTGCAAATACAAGTCTCACCTAATACTCCTTTCGATATATTTTGCTAAAAAGGTCATGGATTCAAACCCCCAAGCTTTTAGTGATGTGCGTGAATTTTGCGTTGAGATAGATAATAGGCGGAGGTTAGATAAGTCTTTGGCTCTGTTTTTGGAAAGACATCCAGAGTATGACTTTATTACCGGCAAGCGTGTTTACGACGCCGAGGAAAAGAAATATTAGGTAATGTTGTTTTAGGTATCGGCTTCCATGTTTTGAATGAAAAGCCATCTTAGTAAAATGGATGGTTTTAAGACTTATTGCTTTTTGTCGTGTTTCTGCTGCAATGGTTCTGTCGAGTAACCCTTCCTTTTTCTTTGCTTTGGAATAACAAAATATAGAGTTTATGAGCAGTGTTTATATAATATAGGTACTTATGGAATATGTAGAATTTAATAATTACGAATCAATAGTAGACCCTGCTAACAAATTAGTGCATTGCTATAAAGATAGTGAGGGCAATATATTTTATGTTGAGCCTGGTTTTTATGATGGTTTAGAGGGATTTAAAGAGAAACGTCCTGAATCTTTTCACTTAATTATGGAAGAGATAGATAGAACCATAAAAAGTAAGCATAAGGTTATATTTACTGCCGATTTCGAAAATCCTTGGATTACTAGAGAAGGATACATTTATAGGGAAATATTTGATATTACTGATCCTCTTTTGATTTTTGTCGAAGATAAATCAAGGGGTTCGGATTATGGGGATTAGTTTGAGCGTATTTCAATAATGCGTTCATCTCTTTTTTAATTGGTTAATTAAAAGCATAATTATTGCATGAAATATTATTTAGCAATTGATATCGGTGCGACTAGCGGTCGTCACATATTGGGCCATTTTGAGAACAATGAGCTCAAAATCGAGGAAATTTATAGATTTGATACTCCTTTAGTACAAGACGGGAACGGACATGCCTATTGGGATGTAGATAAACTTTTTACCTTTGTTAAAGAAGGTATGAAAAAGGCTAAAGAGCTCAATAAAATCCCTTCTAGAATTGGAATTGATACCTTTGGGGTAGATTATGCCTTGCTCGATGAAAACAATTCTAGGGTAGGTAACATCACTTCCTATAGGGATATAAGAACAAAGCAAGCCAAGAAAGAATTATTAACTCCTGAAAAAGAATTTGAATTAACAGGAATCCAACCAAACGAATTCAATTCTTGTTACCAACTTTATTGCGATTATAAATCTGGGAAACTTAAGAAGGCTAAAACTATCATTTTCTTGCCTTCATATTTAGGGTATTTGCTTACCGGTACCCTCCAAAATGAACTTTCTATTCTTTCAACCGGGGCTCTTCTTACCCCTGGAGGAAAATCATATTCAAAAGAAATGCTAGATAATCTTGGTTTAAAAGAAAGTCAATTTCCTCCTATAGTAGAAGCTGGTACCTCCTTAGGGAAATTACTTCCTGAAATCGAAAAAGAAGTAGGGTATCAAAGCGAAGTCATTGCTTCTTTAGAGCATGATACTGCAGCTGCTTTCTTTGGATCTGGTGCTAAAAAGGGAGATATTCTTCTTTCTAGCGGCACCTGGAGCCTATTAGGGATACTTCTAGATGAACCAATCGCGACAAAAGAAGCTTATGAGGCTAGTTTTACTAATGAATTATCATTCCCAAATGAAGTTAGATTCTTAAAGAACATCATTGGGATGTGGATTATTAATAATCTAGTACGTGAACTAAAATTAGATTCAGTTTTAGATGCCGTTAAAGAGGCTAACAAAGAAGAATCTAAGCAATATAAATTTACATTTGATGCATCAGATAGTTCATTGCTTAATCCTTTATCAATGAAAGATGCTATCTATGATTTATTAAGAAAAGATGGATATAAATTGCCATCTAACATAGGTGAATTATTCTACTGCGCTTATCATTCTTTAGCCAAAGCCTATGATACGGCGATTAAAGGAATAGAAAAGATCACAAATAAAAAAGCCTCATCGATTTATATTTTTGGCGGAGGCGTTAAGGCTGAAATATTAAATAAATTAACCGAAGAAGTAACTGGATTAAAGGTTAATAGGGGCCCATCCGAAGCTACTGCAATTGGAACTTTACTTGTTATCTCTAAGTGAACTTACTCTTTTATCGTCTATTATTAGATAAATTACATATCCAATCCCGAGGGCAAATAGGATTATTGACCAAAATTGAGAAGGGGATATATTTCCTATTAGTTGACCCCTATGGTCGCCTCTAAAGAATTCGATAACAAATCTCCACACTGAATAGGAAAATAGATACACGGGTGCGGCGAATTTACCTTTTTTAAGGGCAAGTATAAATAAAATAATACCTAGGATTATCATAAATATTGCTTCCATTAAGTTAGTTGGGATTACTTTTCCAGGAACATTTGGAAAATGAATTCCAATCCAGGAGGTGGTTACTTTTCCATAACAACATCCAGCAAGGAAACATCCAATTCGTCCAAACCCTTGCGCGATAGCAACACAAGCAGGGGCAAAGGAAAGAATATGATCTTTTAAACAAGGGCCGAATTTTCTTTTTATGATTAGAAAATAACCTAACAAGAAAGATAAGACTCCAAATATAAGCCCCCCGTAAAAAGTCATTGACCAACTCCATTTATATGAAGCTGGATTTTCTATATAGTCATATAGATTTTGAAAAAGAACCGCTCCAAAAAGTCCAATTATAACCGCGATTATTCCATTTATTTCAATATAAGATACAAGTAATCTATTTAGTTCTTTTTTCTTGCCATATATCTCAACAAAAATTAAAACAAAAACAATGAATATAGTAAAAACAGAAATAGAAGGCGTTCTCATTATAGAGCCACGCCTCTTCCGCGACTCTCGTGGCTACTTCTTCGAGAGCTTCAGCGAGCGAGAGTTTGAAGAAAAGGTTGCCCCAATCCTGGGACATAGTGTACACTTCTGCCAAGACAATGAGTCTATGAGCAGCTATGGCGTAATGCGTGGCCTACACTTCCAGCGGCCACCTTATACCCAGAGTAAGTTGGTACGCTGCGTAAAGGGTAGAGTGCTCGATGTAGCAGTAG
>URTN01000046.1 GCA_900550795.1 uncultured Mollicutes bacterium | reverse complement strand
CTAAAATATAATTCTTTCCCATATTCGGTTTTGATAATGTTAAAAAAATCATTCATTCTATTAGGCAAGAGATTCTCATTAAAATTATCCCTAATAGTTTTTGATGCTACACGGAAATCTATGAGGATATATGATTTATAGTTATTTTTGCCAAATGTTTCGGCAATTGTTGATTTCCCAATACGTCTAGCTCCCTCGATCAATAAGGCGTTTTTGCCATTTGAAGTATTTTTCCAATCAACCAACTTATCGTAAATCTTTCTATAGAAATCCATATGGAACCTCCTTAATAATTATCTACGAAAATAGACAATGCGACAAGTACGAAAATTGAAAATACTGGATAATGCGACAAGTACGAAAATTGAAAATACTGGATAATGCGACAAGTATTTTTTGGCAATTCCCATTTTATCGATACTTTTTTTAATTGGTATTTTATCCTCAAAAAGCAAAGAAAAAACGCCTTGAACGTATTAATTACATTCTTGGCGTTCCTCTTTTATTTTGAGCTATCTTTATAAGGAAATTTAGTCCCGTTAAATTCGGAATAAGTTCCGTCTCCATAATAGAAATCTACAATGGAATTCTCAATGACATAATGCATTACTTCTTCCCCTATTGCATATATGTATTGGATATTTACATTCGCAGATTTTATTAATCCACTTTCAAACATCAATCCATATTTAGCCGTATAATTCTCGACTGAATAAGTTCCTGCCGATTCTGAATAAGTTGCGACTGAATAGGCTTCTTCATATACATAATTAGTTAGACTTGGATTTAATTGTGTATAATTGAAATTGAATTCATATTTGAATGTTTCATCATCATATTTAGAAGAATCGATATAGAACTTCATGTTCTCTTCGATTTTGTTATAAAGATTATAATAATCAATGCTTAGCAATGATTCTATCTTGCTAGAATCGAAATTAGATGAAGCATATTCATTATCGGTTTCTTGCTCTTTATCTACATAGATGTCATAGAACTTTTTATTATCATAATAATATTGTCTAGTTCCATATAAAGAGGAATTGTTGTCTTTATCGATAGTATAGTAATCGACTGTCGTAATGTCCTTATAACGTTTATATTCACGTTTATCATGAACATTAAATACCCCATCTTCCCCACTGACGGCACCAGGATAGCCAACTGTAGCATTGACATCCTGAACTACTTTAATCGCATTTTTCGAATATCCTTTTATGGCTTCTTCGAATTTATCGATTTTGGTAACATCATTAATTGAAGAATAAGGAATCCATTTGGCATATAAAGTGAAATCGCTATCAACAGCAAGCCCAAAACGGAGACATTCCTTGCCACAATCTTTATCTAGGAACCAACCCTTGAAGACATAATCTTCGATATTTGGATCGCTAGGCTTGATTAATGGTTCATCTTTAGCAACGACATAGGTTTTATAATCGCCTTGATTAGTAGGATTATTGTAATTGAAGGTAACTACATTATAATCCTTGCTTTTGCTTTCGTTTTCCCCGCAAGAAACAAGCAAGGAAGAAACCAATAAAGGAAGTAATAATATCTTTTTGTTCATATTATTCACCATAGCTAATCTTAGCGGAGCAATTGGCCTTGAAGTTCCTATCGTAATTAGTTAAGGCATAATCTTCGCTGACACCAAACTTAATCAATTGATTAGAAGTCCAATAGGCAAAAGCATTTGCCCCAATATAGCTAACTGAAGAAGGAACATTTAAGGCCGAAGTGACTTTGCTTAAATAAGCTAGTCCCCCTTCTCCGATAGTAGTTAATGTAGCTGGCAAAGCAACTCTAGTAGATCTTGAGCCTGCTAAGGCTAGGCCATATTTAGCGATTTCTTTAACTCCTTCTGGAACATTGATGTCGCCACTAATTCCTGCAGCATAGCTATACAAGACTTCTTTATTCTTAGAAAGAAGGAAGCCATCGAGCGAAGCATATTTTGGATTATCTTCGCTAACGATTATATCGTCAATAGATTGTCCATATGTAGATACATTAGAAGCAAATACGCCATCACCAATATTAACGCAGGTTGCAGGGATATTTATAACCGAGCTAATCTTCGTGTCAACAAAGGCAAAATCTCCGATAGATTCTAATTTATTCCCTAATGTTAAGGAAGTTAATGAGATATTTTTAGCAAAGGCAGTCTTGCCAATACTTCTTAATGAAGATGGAAGGGTAACATTAACTAAATCGCCAAAGGCAAAAGAGCTTTCCCCAATAGATAATAAGCCTTCATTAAAGGTTATATTATTAACGCTAGACATATAGAAAGCACCATCTCCAATGCTAGTTAATTTAGAAGGTAAGGTAGCATTCTTGAATCTAGTATTCATAAATGCCCCGTTTCCAATACTAATTAAGGAAGATGGGAAATTGAATGTAGATATATTCTTGCAGTAGGCAAAGGCAAAATCACCGATATTTTCTACTCCTTCTAATAGATTAACCGTATAGGTTCCACTAGATTCGCTTCCGGCTTTATTAGTAGCCAAAATGACATTCTTGCCATCTTTGCTATAAAGGATATTGCTATCAGTTTTGAATGAATTAGAAGCAGCGTCAACAATTAGATAATCTAGTGAAGTGCCACTATTTTGATTATAGAAGGCATTCGCTCCAATTGAAGTTAACCCTTTCTTGATGCTTAAGGTAGTAATCTTATTTCCAGAGAAGGCACTATCGCCAATCTTGGTTAATGAATCTGGCATATCTAGGGAAGTAAGCTTTGGTCCAGCTCCAAATGAGCTCATACCAATCTCATTAACTCCATTTTCTAATGTTAGTTTAGTTAAGGAAGAGCATAGATAGAATGCACCATTCCCAATCTTTTTGACATTCCCTGGAATAGTTACTTCACTTAATTTAGTCTCGATGAATGCTTCTTTTGGAATTTCAGTTAATCCTTTACCAATAGTAATAGAAGAAATACCACTTAAATCAAAGCAATTTTCTCCAATTTGGGTTACTGAATCAGGAATAGTAAAGCTAGATAATTCATAAGTATGGGCAAAAGCTTGTTCGCCTATTTTCTTTAAAGTAGATGGAAGATTATAATTCTTGACTTCATCAACCATATAGAAGCCAAAGTCGCCGATTTCCTCTACTCCTTCAGGAAGAGTTATATCTTCATATAGGTTAGATGGGGCGGATATTAGCTTTTTCATATCCTTGCTAAATAGCATCTTATCAGAAACTGTAAAATTAGGATTGCTAGAAGAAATAGCATATTCCCCAATTCCAGTAGCTCCAGCGAATACATTTCTTCCGAAGGTAACTAACGAATCTGGAAGTACAACTTTTTCAATAGCGGTGCAATTAGCAAAAGCATAATCACCTAATACCTTAACAGTAGAAGGAAGTTTAAATGTTTCCTTGAAATATTGATTAGCGAAAGCCATCTCCCCTATTTCTTCTAATCCTTCATTTAGCCCTGCATTAGTAATAATTCCTTGAGGAGAGATATAAGATCCATCATCTTCGCTAGAATTAGCCATGCCCATAAAGGCGGATTTACCAATTTTCCTTAATGATTTTGGTAAGCTTAAAGCATTTAATGTTTGGTTATATGCAAAAGCATAATCCCCTATTTCTTCTAGCCCTTCATTGAATTTAATAGAAGTAATGCCCATATCATAGGTAGCATAGAAAGCAAAATTACCAATACGCTTGACGCTAGCTGGTACATCAAAGCTTTCGCCAGCCTTAGTTGGATATAGATATAGTACGCTCATGTCTTTTGAATATAAGACACCACTAACACTAGCAAAATTCAAGTTAGCAGAATCAACATTAATAGCAGCTAATCTACGTGTATTGCTAAATGCACCATCTTCAATGACTTTTATAGAGGCAGGTAGGTATATTGTTTCAAGAGAAATCCTGCTAGCAAAGGCAGTTTTAGCAATCTTAGTGACTTTTCTACCATTTATTTGGCTAGGAATATCAATAGAGACGGCATTTAAATCCAATATTCCAGTAATAGTAACTTCATCATTTTCTTCGACTTGATAAGCAAGATTGAATTTTGATTTCTCAAACTGAGCAATAATAGTAGCCCCTGCCATCGATGAAGTGACATATCCATTGTATTTCTCTCCATCTATATACCATCCAGTAAAGCTAAATCCAGCTTTAGTTGGAATGGATGGATAATAATAATCTCCGACAAAAGTCTCGTAAGTATAAGTAGCTTCTCCATTATTTGGATTGACTGTAACTATAATCTTGTCTTCGTCTTTTACCCTATATTTAGCGACTAGATTTACATTTCCATATACTGATTGGCCGACAAAGTTCCAGGCTTGGTTACTACCTTCAGCAAACCAGCCAAGGAATTCGCAGTGATCCTTAATTGGAGTCATTGATGGTTCTTTAACCCATCTACCTTCCCTGACAATTTGGTCTTTTAAAGTAGTTTCCCCATTAGCAAAATGTCCCCCATTGAGATTAAAGGTAACTACATAGGTTGTATCGCCTTTTTTAGTTAGTTCCCAATGTCCATTTACTTTTTTATAGGTCGCACCTGAAAGAGTATCTTCATAGGTATCTCCATCATTGCCAATAGAATCGCTAGGAGCACCTTCACCAGATAAAGCCTTAGCTACTTGCTTAATGACCCAATGTCCATCTTCTTTGACATAAAGATCGCCACTAGATTCATCTTTATAAGTATCACCATCATTGCCTAAAGCATCGCTAGGAATACCAATCCCAGTGAAGTTTTGCTTAGAAGTAATACTAGTTGATGGTTCATTACAAGCAGTAAGTCCACCTAGAATTAATGTGCTAGAGAGCACTAGCATCGGAATTGCAAATCTTTTCTTCATTTTTATATATTCCTTATTTATATCTTCTTTAGAGTCTTATTACCGGTTTGATAATATTCATCATCAATTTGTGTTTCGAATGTAATGGTTTTTATTTCGTTGCCTTCTTTATTTAGTTTGATAGAGCATTCAATATCAGAGCTCTTAACGTTTGTGGTAAATGTTATCTTTTCAGTAGCTTGGTCATAAGTATATGGAAGATTTTCCCCGCTATCTTTTGCTGTCCCAGTCAAATCGCTAGGAGCGGCGTAGACATCTGCCTTTGGAGGAATGTATGCCCAATCATATCCTTCATCTATATATGTAAAATTCAAATACCAAGATAATGTATTATCTCCGTTAAAGACAATCCTGAAATACATGGTATAGGTAGTATCGTATCCATCATAATACTCCCAATCACATTGATATGATGTCTTTACGGTAAATGGGTCAGATGGAACTGGTTTAGCCTTATCGGCAAGGACAATCTTCATATTAGAATCAACGAATGTGAAAGAATAATTAGTTTCAGCAGTTTCATAAGTGACTTCCGTATCAACTCCATCCACCACTTTATAAACCTTAAGGGTGTCTAATTCATATCCTTCTTCGAAAGTAATGGTGAAATTAACTACATCACCTTCATCGTAGTAATCTTTTTTATCAGTGACTGCGATAGAAGAATGTTCCCCATTAGTCAAAGACAATATATGACGTGCAACTGTAAAGAAAGATACAGTTACATTGCTACTAGGCATGGTGAATGTAACAAAAGAAGTTTCTGCATATTCAACATCTGCCCCGCTAGCATCTTTAATAGTAAAGGAAGTAATTTTATATCCATATTTAGCGGAATAACTAAATATTACCTCTTCTCCGCTAGCGAATTCTTCTTTTGTTCCGATTAGGCTAGCGTTTACAAATTCAGTCCCAACGAAATTGACCGTATATTTAACTTCTTCGGTTGTAGATGAACTACTTTCGGTTGAAGATTCGCTAGATTCGGTAGATGATTCACTACTTTCAGTTGAAGATTCAGTTGATTCAGTAGATGAAACTGAAGTTGTTTCAGTTGTAGTTTCACTACTTTCAATAGTTGAATCAACTTTGCTTGTATTGACTGTTTCAGTTTGGTTCTTGCTAGATTCACTACTGCTAGACGAGTTAGATGAATTATTCCCGCAAGAGAGCAGCAATGATGCTGCAATTAAGATTAATAATTTTGAGTTTTTCATAATAATTTCCCCACAAATTCCGCCATTATAGAACTCGAACGAAAAATTTAAATACCTTTCTTTTCATTTTTTTGCCAAATGAAAATTATCAAGAATCCAACTTTTTCACTTAGTTTTTGTCATTTTTTTAACTAAGATATGCTTTAAAATATGGCTGATTGGTTTTATTTATCAAACAAGCCTATAAACATTAAAAATGTCAATTCCAAGGAACTCTCTAAATAAGTTAGTTGCAATATATTACCTAATTACTTGTTTATCCATTCATAGGCTAGTCTAGGAGAGCCGTCTTCAAGACTAATTATCCCTTGATAGGTAAAGCCTTCTTTAAGAATGCAATGCTGCATAACCTTATTATCTATATATGTATCTATTCTTAGATGATCATATTTATCTTTGGCGAAATTAACCGCTTCTTTAAAAACTCCACTTCTTTTACTATTGGATGCAATACGGTGGATGGTCGCATAACTAGATGATGATTTCCAATTACCTTCATATATATTTAGG
>URTN01000045.1 GCA_900550795.1 uncultured Mollicutes bacterium | reverse complement strand
ATATTAGACTCTTTATCTATATATCCTTATTTATATATAGAAGGGTGGTTTCCTTACTCTTTGAACAAGTCGATGGCTTGACCTTCTTCAATGGTGACAACAGCTTTCTTGAATCCGCTGATTGTTCCCTTGTAGCGTCCGCCTCTAGTTGTTTGCTTAGCTCTTTGGTTAGAGACTTTGACATCAACAACCTTGACTTGGAATATATGCTCGAATGCTTCCTTGATTTCAATCTTGTTGGCGTTAGAGGCAACTTTGACTGTAACCTTGTTGGCATTTTGCATAAGAGCCATGCTCTTTTCAGTGATGTGAGGAGCCTCGATAACCTTGAAGTCATGAGCAGTAGCCTTTGGGAAGGTTACTTTCTTTTCTTCAACTTTGGCTTCCTTAGTCTTCTTGGCTTTCTTGGTTTCCTTCTTAGGGGCAACTTCGGTAGCCACAACTTCTTTAACTTCTTCAGCCATATTACTTCAAAGCCTCCTCGATTTTCTTTATTCCGTCCTTAGAAACAACAATGTTTTTGAAGTTTAGGACATCGTAAACGGCGATATTGTCAGCTTCGGTAAGACCGACATTAGCAATGTTTCTAGCAGAGAGGATCAACTTGTCGTTTTCACCATCGACTACTACTAAGGTCTTTCCTTCGACTTTCATTGACTTTAAGGCAAGGGAGAATTCCTTGCTGGAAGCCTTTTCAAGTTCGAGTGAGTCAACAACTACTAGGCCATTATTTGCCTTTTCTGATAAGACAGCGCGTAAGGCAAGGTTATGAGCCTTCTTGTTTTGGGATAACTTGTAATTTTGGTTGCCATCTGGTCCAAATACAGTTCCACCGCCAACCCAGATTGGCGACTTGCAGTCACCAGAACGGGCACGGCCGGTTCCCTTTTGTCTCCATGGCTTCTTGTTGGTTCCATGGACTTCGTGACGCTTCTTGGTTTTAGCAGTAGCTTGACGAAGGTTTGATTGATAAACGGTGACAGCGTCTTTGATGACTTGTGGATTGGCATCCTTGACACCGAATACAGAAGCGGATACTTTGATTGTTCCGGCTTCTTCGCCTTTAAGGTTAATAACCTTTAATGAAACAGTTTTTTCAGCCATGGTTATTCTCCTTTCTTGCTAGCTTCTTCCTTAGCAGCAACATCAAGGATTTCCTTGACTACTGGGGTACGGAATTGCTTCTTGACTGGGGAGCGAAGCATGACAATGGCCTTCTTTGGTCCTGGGACACCGCCCTTGACTAAGATGTAGCCCTTTTCAGGATTGCTCTCGATGATTGTGACGTTGAGGATGGTAACTTGTTCTGGTCCCCAATGTCCGGACATTTTCTTTCCTGGGATAACACGGTTGTTGTCACGACCATTGTTAGCTAAGGAACCGATTTGCCTATGGTAACCGGAACCATGTCCTTTAGGTCCGATATGGTGATGGTACTTCTTGATGGTACCGCTGTAACCATGACCTTTGTTATGGCCGATGATGTCAACTACTTCACCAGTCTTGAATAAATCGCAGGTAAGAGTTTCGCCAACATTTTTGCCATAAACTTCGTCGCCCTTTAATTCATACATTGCTTCTTTAGTGGCGACTCCAGCTTTCTTGTAGATGCCCTTTTCGGCTTTGGTTAAGTGGCGTTCGGCCTTATCTTCATAACCAACTTGGATAGCTTCATAGCCATCTTTTTCTTTTGTCTTCTTGCCGATGATAACGTTTGGGAGCACCTCAATGACGGTTACTGGATACATTGTTCCGTCTGGGGCAAAGACCTCGGTCATGCCCATTTTTCTTCCGATGATGGATTTCATGAATTAGGTCCTCCTTATAACTTGATGTCGATTTCAACACCAGAAGGTAAATCTAATCTTCTAAGTTGTTCGACGGTTTCTTTTTGTGGGTTGGTAATATAAATCAACCTCTTGTGTGTGCGGATCTCGAATTGTTCACGTGCGTCTTTATATTTAAATGTTGCACGGAGAACGGTATAGACCTGCTTTTCTGTTGGTAGAGGGATTGGTCCCTTTACACCAGCTCCGGTAGTCTTGGCTACTTGTAAGATCTTTTCGACGGCTAAGTCTAGAATCTTGTGATCATAAGCCATTAAGCGTACGCGGATCGCTTTTTCTTTTGCCATGAATGTTCCTCCTATGACTTTTTTCAGGCTTCTTAACGTTTGCTCAATGCGAATTCCCTGACCACCTTATCATGACAACGCCTGTAGGTGTGTCAGCAACCTCGCATTTCAACGCAAGCGCCAGCGTGAAAAAATATACCTACTCACGTGCGCGTAGTCAACAACAAATTTACAAATATTTTCGAATTGATGCCCACTTTTGACTAATTTTAGGTAATAGGCTAAATTAAAAGTCCGATGGCATCGAAACAACTTAGAAAAACATCATTTTATTGTGCACGGTGCACAAACTTTTATATTTTTTCTTGTTTATTTTGGTTTTCTAGTAGTTCTTTGTTCTTCTTGTTTTCTTCCCTGACCAGATATTCCCTATAAGAAAGGTAGCAGCCGCAATATTGCTGGGCATAAAGATTATAGAATTTCCTCATTTCGCTAACCTTATCTTGCCCCTTGTTCTTTTTAAAGTCACTATAGAAATATTTGGTGTTCGGATGCAATTTCTCTAATTTTTTGCCAATTTCATTGAGTTTTTGGGAATTTTTTTGCCTTGAAACTGTCATTACTGTCGAAAAATACTGATATCCATTATCTTCTGCGAATTGATAAGCCTCTGCCATTCTTTTTTCATAACAGGCAAAACACCTCTCCCCACCTTCTTTTTCTCCTTCATATTGAGAAAGGAATTGGTTATATTCCTTATTATCATATTTAGGGATGATGAGCTTAACGTTATATCCATAATCCCTTTTGAAATATTCAAGGAACTTCTTTAATTCCTCTAGGCGACGGCTATATTCTTGCTCAGGAAAGATATTTGAATTGTTGTAATAGATCGTTACATCAAAATGAGGGCAAAGGAAGGTAAGAGGAAAAGTAGAGCAAGGACCGCAGCAAGCATGAAGGAGCATACTTGGTCTTCCTTTAACTTCCTTTAATTCCTCTAGGCTAACTAGATAATAATTAATCTTATCCACTTTAATCCTCTAGATTCTTTGAATAATCGTATTTCCCATATATAAACATAGCATCCCCAAAGGAGAAGAAACGATATTTCTCTTCGACTGCGTGTTTATAACAAGATAATGTGAAATTTCTACCCATAAAGGCTGATACAAGCATTACTAATGTTGATTTAGGCAAATGGAAATTGGTAATCAAAGCGTCTACTGCTTTATATTCGTAACCTGGATTGATAAATATTGAAGTATCTTCAGATGTAGCAACAAATTTGCCATATTTCCCATAAATGGATTCTAGGGTTCTAACCGAAGTTGTACCTATAGCAATTATTCTTCTTCCTTCAGACTTTGCCTTATTTAAAATAGAAGCAGATTTTTGATCCATATGGAAGAATTCAGAATGCATGACGTGATCTTTTGTATCGCTTACTTTTACTGGCCTAAAAGTTCCTAACCCAATGTTTAAAGTAATGTCCACCACTTCACACCCCATATCAATGATCTTATCGAATAGTTCTTTGGTAAAATGGAACCCTGCGGTTGGGGCAGCTGCTGATCCAGGTACTTTAGCATATACGGTTTGGTAATCATAATTATTGGAAATTTGCTTTTTGATATATGGAGGAAGAGGCATCTTGCCTAGACGTTCTAAAACCTCAAGGAAAATACCCTCATATATAAACCTCATATGACGTATTCCTTCAGGAAGGACTTTGACACATTCGCACCTAAGCGAACCATCTCCAAATGATACATGGGTCCCCTCTTTTACAGAATGGGCATTGCCAACAAGACATTCCCAAGTATCTTTTTCTTCTAGTTGTTTCAAAAGGAGGACCTCGCAATGTCCTTTTGTTTCTTCTTTCGTTCCAATTAATCTAGCAGGTATGACTTTTGTATTATTTCTAACCAAGACATCGCCCGGCTTCAAATAGGAAATAATGTCCTTAAAAAGCTTGTCTTCATAAGTCTTATGTTCCCTATCTACCACCAATAACCTGCATTCATCTCTTTTTGAAGATGGAGACTGGGCGATTAAAGATTCAGGTAAATCAAAATCAAATAAATTTATATCCATTAGAAACCCTTCTTAGAGCCGAATTTTGCATATACGTGCTCTTTATATTCCTTAAATCTATCTTCGGCGATAGCTTTTCTAGCACCTTCGACAACCCTTATTAGGAAACGTATGTTATGAATAGAATTCAATGTCTTCCCTAATTCTTCATTAACCTTATATAGATGATGCAAATAGGCCTTAGTGAAATGGGTGCAGGCATAGCAATCGCATTCATCATCAAGAGGAGTGAAATCTTCTTTATATTGGGCGCGTTGGATATTAATCCTGCCATGAGTTGTTAATAAAGCCCCGTGCCTAGCTAATCTAGTAGGAAGAACACAGTCAAACATATCAACCCCGTTTTCAATCCCTTCAAGAATATAATCAATTGATCCTACTCCCATTAGGTAACGTGGTTTATCAAAAGGAAGATACCTAACCGCATCTTTAATCATCTGGAAGCAGACTTCCTTCGGCTCTCCAATAGAAGTACCTCCAATTGAATAGCCTGGGAAATCTAAAGCTGCGAGTTCCTTAGCGCAATATTCCCTTAAGTCTGTATAGGCGCCACCTTGGACAATTCCAAATAAAGCTTGGTCTTCTCTTTTATGTGCCGCTAATCCTCTTTTAGCCCATCGTATCGTTCTGTCGGTAGACTTTTTTGCATAATCATAAGTCACTGGGTAAGGGATGCATTCATCAAATGACATGATGATATCCGCCCCAAGGGCTTCTTCTATAGCAATTGCAACTTCAGGGGAAAAGAATTCTTTCCCTCCATCGATTTCATTCCTGAACATGACCCCTTCTTCGCTTATTTTCCTTCTTTGGGCAAGAGAAAATACCTGGAATCCACCAGAATCAGTTAAAATTGGCCCATGGTAATCCATGAAATTATGTAATCCGCCGGCTTTTCTTACTATTTCTTCTCCTGGTCTAAGGTGAAGGTGATAAGTATTGGCTAGAATTACTCCAGAATTACATTCGCTTACTTGCACTGGGGTCAAACATTTTACTGTAGCGTTAGTGCCTACTGGCATAAACATTGGGGTTAAAACATCTCCATGCCAAGTATGCAAAATACCGTTCCTAGCTTTAGAGGAAGAATCAACGTGAGTTATTTCGAGATAGAATTTTTTGTCCATGGAGATGATTGTATATATTTATTTGTTAAATATAAAGCCTACCAAACAAAATCGCGATGTTTTATTGGGTCTAAGACGTTCATAAACCCTTTATTTCGTTTCATTAGCATAAAGAACGCATAGCCGATTATCATCGAAATTGTTTCACCTGCCCCAACCATGCCAGATTGATAGAAATATTCACTCCAAGGGATATCTAATAACCAACACAATTCAGCCCCTACTACAAAGGCATTGATGGCAATTGGATATAAGCATGCGATTAGTAATGAAGGTGAAGCAAAAGCTATGAGGGTGCAGCTAATTAATGTAGCAACTGTTCCAATTAATATATCTGGCCAGCCTAATGTAGACTGCAAATTAGCAAGGAAACAACCAAGTGTTACACCTATTATAAAATCTGGCCTAAAGAAACATAATAGACCTAGAATCTCCGCAATCCTAACTTGGATTGTTCCAAAAGAAATGCTTTGAAGCAAGAAACAAAGCAAAAAATAAATCGCTCCAACGATTCCATTTTGGGCGATTTTTAAAACGGTTTTATTAGACATGATTTGTCCTCCTGATTTTTTTACGCTGGGTACCGAGGTAACAGCGGGCTAGATTATATACCAAATAAAATAAAAAGGCACCCATTTCTCAATAGGAGCCTCCTTTACTTCTAAATTACCAATTCTTAACAGCTTCTAGAACAATCTCTTTATTGACCTGCTCTTCGTTTAGCATAGGCAATGAAGCTTCATCATATCCTTTTCTTTTTAATAAGGCATGTCCTTCTTTACCTAAGAACCAAGTACGGATTCCTTCTTTTTCAAGTTTATTGGATTCATTCATTCTTTCCCATTTGGTTGGAAGATAGAACATTTGGCTACCCCTAAGCATAAAGTTTTGTGGCTCCCAGTCTAAAGAGACCTTAGAAAACCTAGCAAATCTATATAAAGCAAATAAGGCATCAAAATATTGTTGGCCTAGAGGTCCTTTTGATAAGGCTTCTAGACAATCTTCTTCAGGGAAATAATCAAAGACAATTACATGGTTTACATCATCATGGAAACACATCTTAGCCATATTGATGCCGGCATGCTTTAATTCCCTATAATCTGCTAAAGCTTTTTCAAAACCAGTTTTGTATGTTCTAAGCAAATAAGTACGTCCAGACCAAGTACAAATATAAGTAGAATGATCCTCATGAACTGCCTTCTCTAGTGTTAATACGAATTTCTTATTTTTAATTTGAATGAATTCTTCCATGGTTTCTATTCTAGCAAAATTAGCAAGGTGGGTAAACTGAAAGAATTTCGTTAAAAAA